>NZ_JBITTM010000004.1:0-206373 GCF_044541955.1 Kitasatospora sp. NPDC085464 | reverse complement strand
GGGGGGGGCGGGGGTGGGGGGGTTTGGGGCCTTACGGGCACGGGGGCCGGGGGGGGGTGCCGGGGGCCGGGGGGCGGCCGGGGGGGCCGGGCCCCGGCCCCCCGGGGGCCCGCCCCGCCTCGGACGCCGGCCGCGGGACGAGCCCGCGGCCGGCGGTTGCTCAGAGGCAGAGCAGGGTGCTGACCGTGCTGTTGGTGCAGTTGACGGCGCTCAGCGAGCTGAGGACCGAGCGGTACTCGACGGTCTCCTCGACGGTCTCCAGGGCCTGCAGGTTCAGGATCGACATGGTGAACTCCCATCGGGTTGTGGTGCGGTGCTCCCGGCAGTTGCCGGAACTCGTGGGCGGCGGTGACGCCGCGGGGTGGGCAGCCGGCCGGAAGTGGCGCTCGGCGTGCCGTGGGAACAGTCGGACCGGGCGGGACGTCCGGGTGGTCCGGGTGGTCCGAGTGGTCGGGGTGGGTCGGGTGGTCGGGACGACCGGCCGCTCAGGCGGGGTTCGTGCGCGGTCCGTCCGGGCCCGCCGCGGAGGGCCAGAACGGCATCGCCGGACTGTCCGCGAACACCGCCCCGAGCGCGGTCAGCACGCCGGCGGTGCCGGTGGCGAGGTCCATCGACAGGCGCAGCAACTGCTCGCCGGGGAAGGCCGGGTGGCCCTGGTAGGGGATGGCGTGCCAGGCGAGCCGGCGGATGTGGCGGCGGATCGTGTCCGCGTGCTCCGTGCCCCCGCCCTGGGCCTGCCGGAGCAGCGCGATCAGGCCGGCCCGTCCGTTGAACAGGCCCGACTGGACGATGAACTCGGGCCGGGCGGCGCCGCGGATCTGCTCCAGCCGCTCGGCGAGCGCGGCGTCCGGACGGTGCCGCAAGTAGGTGTGGAGGACGGCGGCGATGCCGGCGCTGCCGGACTCCAGGTAGGGCAGGACCCGGGCGCCGTCGTCGACCTGGAGGGTGCCGTCCTCGGCGAGGACGCAGCGGGCGAGGTCACGGTCCAGGGCGCGCCGGGCGAGGTCCAGCAGCGCCGGGTCGCCGGAGTCCTCGTGGAGGTGCAGCAACAGGAGGGCGGCTCCGGTGGGGCCGTGCATCAACCCGGTCCGCGCCCCGGCCGCCGCCCCCGCCCCGGTGGCCGCGCCGTCCGGCAGGTGGAGTCCGAGCTTGGTGACGGCGCGTTCGGCGGCGTCCACGGCGGCTTCGCGCAGGGCCCGGTCGCCGGTGGTCCGCGCGAAGTGGCAGAGGGTCAGGCCGACTCCGGCCAGGCCGCCGGCGAGGTCGGGACCGAGGCCGTCGACGTCGTCCTTGCCGAGCCGTTCCAGCAGGTCGAGGGCCTCGGTGCGTCGTCCGAGCAGGTCCAGGACGTACGCGACGCCGTGTGCGCCGATGAACAGGCCGGACCGGCAGGGTTCCCGGTGCACCGCCGCGGTCAGCCAGCGGACGTGGTCGGGGTCGATCTCGGCGCCGGTGGTGTGCAGGGCCCAGAGCACCCCGGCCGCGCCGTAGGACAGGCCGAGTCCGTCATGGGTGAACTGGCCCGGGTCGCCGGGGAAGAGCCGGTCGGTGCGGTCCGGGGTGGCGGCGGCCGTGATGGCGGCGGTGAGTTCCGCACGCAGCCGGGGCCAGCTGTCGGGCCCGCCGTCCAGCAGCTCCTCGAAGGCGTGGTCCGGAGCTCCCACGGCGCCCGCGACCGGGACACCCGGGGCCGGGACACCCGCGACCGCAGCGCCCGGGGCCGAGACACCCGCGGCCGCGGCGGCCGGAGCCGGCGGGTCGGGCAGCAGCTGCGGGGACAGTCCGAACCGGTGCCGGGCGGCGCGGACGAGCGCACCCGCCTTCCCGGGGCTGAGGACGGTCAGCGGCATGAGCGGCAGGAAGAGCCACAGCCGGATGGCGGCCAGCGCGTGCTCGTCGACCGCGAACCCGGTCAGTCCGGGCGGGGCCGCGAAGCCGGCTGCGCCGAGCGCGGGCCGGAGGAACTCGTCGACGGGGGAGGCGAGTTCGAAGTCGACGAAGGCGACGCTGCCGTCCGGCCGGACGATCAGGTTGCGCGGGTGGAGGTCGCCGAACACGATGCCGCGGTCGTGGATCGTGCGCAGGCCCTCGGTCACGGCGTCGAGGATGCGCAGCGCCTCGGCCCGGTAGTCCTCGACGGCGGCGGTGTCCGCGTCCGGGTGCACCAGCGGGTAGTTGAGCCCGAACCAGCGGTGCAGCGGTTCGCCCTCGACATACTCCTGGACCAGGAAGTGGTGTTCCCACGCGGTGAGGTACCCGAGGGCGTCCGGCACGGCGTCCAGGCCGCGCAGCCGTTGCAGCACGTCGTGTTCGCGTCCGAGCCGGCGGACGGCGTCCTCGCCGCGCTGGTCCAGGCCGGCGTGCGGCCGGGCCTCCTTGAGCACCACCTGCGGGCCGCCGTCGTTGTGCCGGCCGAGGTAGATGCCGCCGCCGTTGGAGAAGTGCAGGGCCCGTTCCACCGCGTACGGGAACTCGCTCGGGCCGGTCCGTGCCGGGTCGGCCAGGGCCGGGGCGAGGACGGCGGGCACCGGTGCCCACTCGGGCACCTCGAAGACGGCCCGGCGGACGTCGGGGCGCAGCGCGCCGGAGGGTTCGCGGAAGGCGAGGACCAGTTCGCCGGTCTCGGTGCGGCAGAACTGCTCGACGAACCCGCCGTAGCGCAGGTAGAGCGGGCCCTCCCGCCAGCGGAGGTCGGAGAGGATGTACGGTCCGGGTTCGCCGGCGAGGGCGGCGTCGAGGTCGGTGAGACATCGCTCCAGGGCGTCGTCGCCGACCGGGTAGAGCGTCATGAACTTGCCGCTGGAGCCGCGCGGGGCGTACTTCGCGTTCTGCGTCTGGACCAGCGCCGGGCTGCGCAGGAACTTGAACGCCACGCGATGGGTGAAGCAGTGGGTGCGGACGACGTCCAGGATCCGAGGGGCGTTGTCCATGCACGCCGAGACGTGGATCTTCCAGCCCTGCTCGGGCAGCCGGAGGTCGACGGGCTGGAATCCCACCCACACCTCGCGGGCGTTGCGCGTCCAGCCGGCCGGTGCCGGTTCGACCGCCTCGGGGAACTCCTCCAGCGTGGCCCAGCGGACCGGCGAGTCGTAGAAGAGCGGGTCGGCGTAGGAGTACGCCTCGTAGCGCATGTCCATCGGAATCCTCCAGGAGGCGTCGAGCAGCGTCGCCGCGCACCGTCGTCCGGGCGCACGGCACCACTGGGCCGGGGGAGAAACCTGGGAGAGGCGGGCCGCTCGTGTGAAGGCCTCGGGTGGGAGGCCGGTGCACCTGGTGAGCGGTCCGGGGAGAGTCTGCGGTCAGTGTTCGACCGGACGCCAGAGGCTCCGGGATGTTTGGCCGAATATCCCATCGGAATATTGATCGGAATGAATGGCATGGCCCCCCACCAGCGGTGATCGCTCCGGGTGCAGGGACGACTGCGCCCCGTCGCGGGGCGGCGGGGGGCTGATCGACTCGGGCGCAGGTCGCGCGGCCCGGCCGGTGGTCCACGGCGGCGGCAGCCCGCCGGAGCGGCGGACCCGCAGCGGCCGCCGGCGGCGCCGCGGTCGTCACCCGGGGGGTGCGTACCGTTCGGTGGCGCACGATCACCCCCGGGGAACCCGGTCGTGGCCGGATTCCTCCCGGCGCTCGTCCGGCGCAGCCGTCGGCGCACCGGTCCCGTCCGACGGCGCGCGCCCGGGGACGGACGATCTCGTGCGCCCGGGATGCCGACGGGGCGCCCGCCGTCACGGCGCGCGCCGCCCCCTCGGCACCCGGACGTCGGCGGCCTCACCGCCCGGACGTCGTCGGCTGCCGGCCACGCGAACCGTGGCCACCCGGACCGTCCGGCCCGGAGCTCCCCGCCCGGAGCGGAGGACGCGCCCCGCGGCCCGGTTCTCACTCGCCCTCGGTGAACGCCTCGCGCAGCCGGGCCTCCTCCTCGGGCGAGAGGTTCGTCTCCAGGAGCTCGGCGTGCATGCCCTCGAACGAGGCCCGGACGGCGTCGAGCACGGCGTCCGTGCTGAGGACGAACAGCGCGGAGGTGCCGGGCGTCACCTTGTCCCGCAGCCGCTTGATGAAGTCCTCGTCGATGCCGAGGTGGGCGAGGTGGCCGCCCAGCGCCCCGCCGGCCGCGCCCACCGCGGCGCCGAGGATCGGCACGAAGAAGATCAGCCCGAGCAGGAAGCCCCAGAAGGCACCGCCCAGGGCGCCCATGCCGGTCATGTCGCTCAGGTGGCGGGTCTTCGGCTTCCGGGCGTCGCCCGGCCAGCTGACCACGGCTCCGTCCTGGACCTTGATCAGCTCCTGGCGCTGCAGCTTCTTCAGTGTTTCGAGGGCTTCGTCGGCTCCGGTCGCGGTGGGGAAGCGCCATACCGTCAGGGTCGCCATGATGGTCTCCGGTCAGAGGGGGTGCGCACGACAGGCCCATCGTCGGCCCGGCGCCCAGGTGCCGCCACACCCGGCCACCGGACGGGGTACCCGGGGCCCGTGGGCCCGCCTTCACAACCGCCGGCCGGCACCCCGGCCGGACCCCCCGCGGACCCCCGGCCGGGCCGCCCCGGAAGGACGCCGCCGGATTGCCGCGTCCACCCGGCTGCCGCAGCGTGGCACGTAGCACTCTCCCGAGAGGACGTGGTACGGGCGATGTCGGACGCACGGACGGCCAAGCGCATTGCGAAGTTCGTCAAGCCGCTGCGGGTGAAGCCGGGTTCGAGCGTGGACCTGGCGGAGGACTTCGACCCCCGCTACAAGGCGGGCCTGAAGAAGCGGCAGGGCGCGGAGCTGCTGCGCACCGGCGTCTCACTGCTCGCGGAGTACCAGTCGCGGCTGGCGGCCCAGGACACCTACGGCGTGCTGCTCTGCCTCCAGGCGCTCGACGCCGGCGGCAAGGACGGGACGATCCGCCACGTCATGAGCGGGGTGAACCCGCAGGGCGTCAAGGTGAGCGGCTTCAAGGTGCCCTCGACGGAGGAGCTGGACCACGACTACCTGTGGCGGTACGCGCAGCGGCTCCCGGCCCGCGGCGACATCGGGATCTTCAACCGGTCCCACTACGAGGAGGTCCTGGTGGTGCGGGTCCACCCGGAGAACCTCGACCGGCAGAAGCTGCCCGAGGAGGCCAAGGGCCCCGGGGTCTGGCACCGCCGCTACCGGGAGATCAACGACTGGGAGCGCTACCTCACCGACAACGGGATCAAGGTGGTGAAGGTCTTCCTGAACCTCTCGAAGGAGGAGCAGCGCACCCGTTTCCTGAAGCGGATCGACCTGCCGGAGAAGAACTGGAAGTTCTCCGCGGCCGACATCCGCGAGCGCGAGCGGTGGGACGACTACCAGGAGGCGTTCTCCGAGATGCTGTCGGCCACGAGCACGCCCTGGGCGCCCTGGTACGTCGTGCCGGCGGACCGCAAGTGGTTCGCGCGCATCTGCGCGGCGGCGGTGCTCGCCCACACGCTGATCGGGATCGATCCGCAGTACCCCACGGTCGGGGACGAGGCGCGGAAGGAACTCCTCGTCGCCAAGCGCCGCCTGGAGCGGGAGGCCCCCAGGGGCGCCGCGCGCGACCCGTACGCGGCCGAGCACCGCACCGACTGAGGCGGCGACGTCGACCTTCCGGACTTGAGGAGTGGACATGGCGGAGCAGAGCGGTCTGCCCGGGCCGCAGGAGCCCCCGGACCCCTGGTACGCGCGGCCCGCCCGGGAGGTCGCGGCGGCGCTCGGCGTGGACCCGGCGACCGGGCTGACGGCGGCCAGGGCGGCCGAACTGCTCGCCGCGCACGGGCCGAACGCGCTGCCCGAGGAGAAGGCGAGGCCGAACTGGCTGCGCTTCCTCGACCAGTACCGCAGCTACATGCAGATCATCCTGGTGGCGGCGGCGGTGGTCTCGTTGGCGATCAAGGAGTGGACCACCGCGATCCTGCTGATCGTGCTGACCCTGTTCAACGCGGTCGTCGGCCTGCGGCAGGAGGGCAAGGCCGAGAGCGCGATGAACGCGCTGCGGTCGATGATGAAGGCCACCGCGCGGGTGCGGCGGGACGGTACGGAGGCGGAGATCCCGGCCGAGCAGCTGGTCGTGGGCGACGTGGTGCTCGTCCGGGCGGGCGACGAGGTCCCGGCGGACGGCCGGATCGTCGAGGCCAGCGCGCTGCAGATCGACGAGTCGGCGCTGACCGGTGAGAGCGTCCCCGCCGCGAAGGACGCCGGCACCGTGACGGGCGAGCGGCTGAGCCCGGGTGACCAGACCGACATGGCGTTCATGAACACCCCGGTGACCCACGGCAGCGGACTGCTCGTCATCACCGCGACCGGGGAGGGCACCGAACTGGGCAAGATCTCCGGGATGCTGTCGGCCACCGAGAAGGAGCAGTCACCGCTCACCAGGGAGCTCAACACGCTGACGCTGTGGATCGCGGCGGCGGCCGGCCTGACCATGATCGTGATGTTCGCGCTCGGCCGCAGCCGCGACCAGGCCTGGGACGCCCTGTTCGTCAGCGCGGTCTCGCTGGCCATCGCGGCCATCCCGGAGGCGCTGCCGACGGTCAGCCAGGTCATCCTCTCCGTGGGCAGCCTCAACCTGGCCAAGCGGAACGCGATCGTCAAGGAGCTGCCGTCCGTCGAGACGCTCGGCTTCACCTCGGCGATCAACTCCGACAAGACCGGCACCCTGACGATGAACCAGATGACGGTGGTGGAGGTGGTCACCCCCGCGGACCGCTACACCGTCTCCGGCACCGGCTACCGCCTCGACGGGCGGATCCACCACGCCGCGGGCTCCGCCCCGAGCATCGAGGAGGCCGTCCTGCCCCACCTCGTCGCCAACGACGCCAAGCTGGTCGAGGGCCGGGTCGTCGGCGACCCGACCGAGGGCGCCCTGCTCGTCCT
The DNA here is from genome assembly GCF_044541955.1 of Kitasatospora sp. NPDC085464. Lineage (NCBI taxonomy): Bacteria > Bacillati > Actinomycetota > Actinomycetes > Kitasatosporales > Streptomycetaceae > Kitasatospora > Kitasatospora sp. NPDC085464. The sequence goes on along the minus strand of NZ_JBITTM010000004.1, from coordinate 199,512 downwards.
CGGCCACAAGGCCGGGCTGGACATCGAGGCCACCCGGGAGCGCTTCCCCCGTCTCGCCACCCTGCCCTTCGACCCGAGCTACAAGCTGATGGCCAGCTTCAACGAGGCGAAGGACGCGGACGGCCGGCCGGTGGTGCGGTGCTTCGTGAAGGGCGCGGCGCCCGCGGTGACGGCCCGCGCCGCCACCGCGCTCTCGAACGGCGCGGTCGTCCCCTGGGACGCGGACCTCAGCGGGCGCGCCCAGGCGCAGACCGAGCGGATGGGCGGCGAGGGACTGCGGGTGATGGCCGGGGCCGTCCGTGACCTGGACCCGGCGGAGTTCGACCCGGACGGCGACCTCCTGGCGCTCGTCGACGGCCTGCGGATGACCAGCCTGGTGGCCATGGTCGACCCGCCGCGCGAGGAGTCCCGGGTGGCGGTCGCCAGCGCGCAGGCCGCGCACATCCGGGTCCGCATGGTGACCGGCGACGACGTGACCACCGGGGCGGCCATCGCCCGCCGACTGGGCATCGACGGCGAGGCCGTCCTCGGCGCCGACTTCGCCGCCCTGCCGGAGCACGAGCGGCTGGCCCGGATCGACGGCATCGGGGTGGTCGGCCGGGTCGCGCCCGAGCACAAGGTGCTGCTCGCCGCCACGCTCAAGAAGAAGGGCGACGTGGTCGCGATGACCGGCGACGGCGTCAACGACGCGCCGGCCATCAAGGCCGCCGACATCGGGATCGCCATGGGCAGCGGCACCGACGCGGCGAAGAACGCGAGCCGGATGGTCCTCTCCGACGACAACTTCGCCACCATCGTCTACGCCGTGGAGGAGGGCCGGAAGCTCTACGACAACCTCACCAAGTACATCCGGTTCGTCCTGGTGCTGCTGGTGACCTTCGTGCTGACCTTCCTCGGCGCCGCGCTCCTGAACATCGCCGCGGGCGAGCCGTTCACCCCGGCGCAGGTCCTGTGGGTCCACTTCGTGGTCAACGCCCCGTTCGGCTTCGCCCTCGGCTTCGACCGGGAGAGCCCCGGTCTGATGCGGCGCACCCCGCGCCCGCGCGGCGAGACGGTGCTGACCGGTCCGGTGATGATCACCGTCGGGCTCGCCGGACTGGCCGTCACGGTCGCCCTGCTCGGGCTGACCAAGCTGGGCGAGACGCACTACCACAGCGCGCAGGTCGGCAACTCGATCGCCTTCACCGCCTTCGCGCTCTGCCTGATCGTGGCGGCCTTCGAGTGCCGCAGCGAGCGGGCGTCCGCGCTGAGCGCCGACACCTTCGACAGCAAGCAGATGAACCGGGCGGCCCTGGGCGAGTTCGTCCTGGCGGTGCTGGTCACCCAGATGGACGCGTTCCACCGCATCCTCGGGACCACCGACATCAACGCCCGGCAGTTCGGCTGGGCGCTGCTGGCCGCCGTCGCCCTCCTGCTGCTGTGGGAGCTGGGCAAGTTCCTGGCCCGCAGATCGCCGGCCGCCCGCGCCACGGCGGCGGTCACCGCCCGCCCGTGACGGGGTCGCGGAGTCACTGAGGAGAACCATGGCCACCGGAGCACCCGACCGAGGATGGCGCCGCGTGGTGCCCACCCTGCCGGGACTCGCGGTGCTCCGCCGCTACCGGCGCGACTGGCTGCGGGGCGACCTGCTGGCCGGTGCCACCGTGGTGGCCTACCTGGTGCCGCAGGTCATGGCGTACGCGAGCGTGGCGGGCCTGCCGCCCGTCACCGGACTGTGGGCCATCCTGCCCGCCATCGTGCTGTACGCCCTGGTCGGCTCGTCCCGCCTGCTGTCGGTCGGGCCCGAGTCGACCACCGCGCTGATGACCGCCACCGTGGTCGGGCCGATGGCCGGCGGCGACACCGGCCGCTACGCCGCCCTGGCCGCGGGCCTCGCCGTGGTGGTCGGCCTGCTGTGCGTGCTGGCGTGGCTGGCCCGGCTCGGCTTCGTCGCCGACCTGCTCTCCCGGCCGGTGCTGATCGGCTACCTCGCCGGCGTGGCACTGATCATGATCGTCGACCAGCTGTCCAAGCTCACCGGGATCGACGTGCGCGGCGAGGGCTTCTTCCCGCAGCTGAGGTCGTTCGCGGCGGACATCACCGAGGCCCACCTGCCGACCGTCGCCTTCAGCGTCGCGACCCTGCTCTTCCTCTTCCTGGTGGCCCGCTTCCTCCCGCGCCTGCCCGGCCCGCTGCTGGCCGTCGTCCTCGGCACCGCGGTCTCGGCGGGGTTCTCGCTCAAGGACCACGGCATCGCGGTGATCGGCGACATCCCGGCCGGACTGCCCGTGCCCAAGCTGCCGGACCTCTCCGAGCTGAACCGGCTGGTGCTTCCCGCGCTGGGCATCCTGCTCGTCGGCTACACCGACTTCATCCTCACCGCGCGCGCCTTCGAGAAGACCGGCGGGGAGGGGCGGCTGGACGCCAACCAGGAACTGCTGGGCCTCGGTGCGGTCAACCTCGGCGCCGGGTTCTTCCAGGGCTTCCCGGTGAGCAGCAGCGCCAGCCGTACCGCGCTGGCCGAGTCGGCGGGCGGCCGCAGCCAGGCGTACGCGCTCGCCGCCGGCCTCGGCGTGGTCGCCGTGCTGCTGTTCCTCAGCCCGCTGCTGCACGACACGCCGGACGCGGTGCTCGGCGCCCTGGTGGTGTTCGCCGCGCTGCGGATGATCGACCTCGCCGGCTTCCGCCGGCTGGCCTCGTTCCGGAGCCGCGAACTGCTGCTGGCACTCGGCTGCATGCTCGGCGTGCTGGCCCTGGACATCCTCTACGGCGTGCTGGTGGCCGTCGGACTGTCGGTGATCGAGCTGCTCAGCCGGGTCGCGCGACCGCACGACGCGGTGCTGGGCGTCGTCCCGGGCGTGGCCGGGATGCACGACGTCGACGACTACCCCGAGGCGCGGACGATCCCCGGACTGCTGATCTACCGCTACGACTCCCCGCTGTTCTTCGCCAACGCGGAGAACCTCCTCCGCCGCGCCCTCGCCGCCCTGGCCGAACAGCCCGAGCCGGTACGGTGGTTCGTCCTCAACACCGAGGCGAACGTCGAGGTGGACATCACCGCGCTGGACTCGCTGGACGCCCTGCGGCTCGAACTGGCCGACCGCGGCATCGTGTTCGCCCTCGCCCGGGTCAAGCAGGACCTGCGGGCCGAGCTCGACGCGTACGGCCTGAGCGACTCCGTCGGTGCGGACCGGATCTTCCCCGCCCTGTCGACGGCGGTCGCCGCCTACCGCGCCTGGGCGGGGGAGGACGGCAGCCCGGACGCCGCACCGCCCGACTGACGGAGAGGGACCACCGGGCCCGGACGACCGGGTCGTCCGACCCTGGGCGCCCCCGCCCCCCGTACGAGGACGGCGACCAGGTCATCGTGCTCGGTCGCTACGTCGGCCGGACGGCCGGCGGGGTGCCGGTGACCTCGCGGTTCGCCCACTTCTTCACCCTGCGGGACGGCCGGATCACCCAGCTGCGGCAGACCTCCGACACCCTGCCCATCGCCCGCGCCCTGGCGGCCGACGAGGCGGCCGGGGCTTAGGGCGCCCGGAACTGTCGGGCCCGCACCCGCCCGGCGGCCGGGTGCGGGCCGTGATCGGCTTGCGTCAGAAGGCGGAGTGCGCGAACCAGTGGTCCAGCAGGGCCTGGTCGCCGGACGTCGCGACGGCGGGGGCGGTGCGGTCGAGGCGGCCGTAGAGGACCAGCAGCAGGTCGGCGGCGGTGGCCCGGAGGGTGGCGTCGGCGGTGGTGTCCGCGCCGTCGGGGTCCAGGGCGAAGCCGTCGGGGCGCAGCCGGACCAGCCAGTCGCCCTCGCCGTCGGTGCGGGCGAAGCGGATGGTCCGGTCGTCGCCGCGCAGCTCGGCCGTCCCGGGCGCGAAGAGGGTGGCGAAGGGCAGGTTGGTGAGGAACTCGGCCACGCCGTCGGCCGCGAGGACCGGGTCGACGGTGGGGGCGAGGCCGAGTGCGACCTCGGCGTCGACCCGGTGGACGAGGGTCTCGAACAGCATCCGGCGCACCCAGAAGCGGGCGTGCTGGTCGGCGCCCCAGGCCCACATCGGCGCGTCGAGGTCGGTGAAGGCGGTGGCGGCCTCCTCGGCGGACTCGGCCAGCCAGGCCGGGTAGTCCTCGGTGCGCTCGGGCAGCCGCAGGTCGACGTCGCGGCTGCGCGGGGGCTCCTGGATCCGCTGCCGGAGCAGGACGGCGAACCAGCGCTGCACGCTGCCCGCGTGGCGGACCAGGTCGGCGACGGTCCAGCCCGGGCAGCCGGGCACCGGGAGCGTCGGGTCGGCGTGCTGCACGGCGGCGACGAAGCGGGCGGTCTCGGCGGCGACGGCGGTGCCGTGGTCGTGCGGGGTCATGGGCGTGGTCTCCGGGGACGCGGGCCTGGCGGCGCCTCGGGGCGGCGGGCGCCCCGATGGTTCATCGCATGAAATAACGTGGGCGACGGTAGGCCTGAAAGGTTGATTCTGTCAAGCATCCGCCGGGCCGAGCGCCGCCAGCAGCGCCGGGCCCGACCACCGGCGGGCGGCGCCCGGCCCGGCCCGCTCGGCCTCGTGCACCAGCGCGGCCAGCCGCGCGTTGGCCGGAGCCGCCAGACCGTGCCGGGCCGCGATCGCGACCACCTCGCCCTGGAGCGAGTCGATCTCGGTCGGGCGGCCCCGCTGCAGGTCCTCCCACATGGACGACCGGGCCAGGGCGTCGATCCGCAGGCTCGCGGCCGCCACCCTCCGGAAGACCGCGTCCGGCAGCCCGAGCACCCGGGGCGTCCAGTGCGGCGGCACCGGGCCGAGCCGGGCGGGCGCGGTGCCCGCCGCCCGGAAGACGGCGAGCGCCTCCCGCTGGCACCGGGCCAGACAGGCCCGGTACGCCCGGGTGCCCAGCTCCTCGCGCAGCGGCAGGCCGGACAGCGCGTTCACCGCGTTGTTGAGGTTCATCAGCAGCTTCGCGGCCTGGACGGCGGGCATGTCCGTGCGCAGTGCCAGGCTCAGACCGCCCGCCCGGGCCGCCGTCGCGAACGCGCCGGCCGCCGGCACGTCCTCGACCATGAGCGCGCCGCCGCTGCCCTGGTGGACGGCGGCCGGGCCGCTGCGCAGCACGTTGTACGGCACCATCCCGGCGAGCACCCGGTGGCCCGGCAGCCCGGCCCGCAGCTCGTCGGCGTTGTGCAGGCCGTTCTGGAAGCTGATCACCACCGCGCCGGGTGCCAGCCGCCCCGCCAGCTCGCGCGCGGCGGTGCGGGTGTCCGCGGACTTGACGGTCACCAGCACGTAGTCCGCGGACGCGGCGGCGGCCGCGTCGGTGGCGAGGGTCAGCCCGCGCACCTCCCGCCGGGCGCGGCCGGGGCCGGTGAGCGTCAGCCCGTCGCGTTCGAGGGCGGCCATCGCCGCGGGCCGGCCGATCAGGGTGACGTCCGCGGCGGCGGCCAGCATGCCCCCGAGGTGGCAGCCGATGCTGCCGGCGCCGAAGACCGCGATCCGCGGTTCCTTGTCCACTGCTGCTGTCCTTCCGGCGGCGGCCGGAGCCGGCGGGTCGGGTGGGCCGGCCGACGCGGTCGGAGCGGCCTCGGGAGGGCGGGTCGGGCTCGGAGCGGGGCTCGGTGCCGGGCTCGGTGCCGGGCCCGGTGGCGGGCCGCTCGGGTCAGCCGGTCAGGTCCGGGTCGGTGGCGGCGATCTGCTCGAAGAGCGGCTGGGCCTGGAACCAGCCGGCCAGGTCGCTGCCCACCTGTCCGCGGGTGATCAGCGCGGTCTCCCGGTCGATGTGCTTGGGGGTGCCGGCCGCCATGGCGAGCAGCTGGGCCTGGCAGGAGCGCTCCATCGTGACGAACCACCAGACCGCCTCGGCGACCGACCGGCCGACCGTCAGCAGCCCGTGGTTCTGCAGGATCACCGCCTTGTGCGGGCCGAGCGCGGCGGCGATCCGCTTGCCCTCGTCGACCTCGTTCACCACGCCGCGGTAGTCGCTGTACAGCCCGTGGTCCTCGAAGAACGCGCAGGCGTCCTGGGTGAGCGGGTCGAGCGCGATGCCGAGGCTGGAGAAGGCCTTGCCGTGCAGGGAGTGCGCGTGGGCGGCCGCGACCGCGTCCGGGCGGGCCGCGTGCACCTGGGAGTGGATCACGAAGGCGGCCCGGTTCACCGGCCGGTTGCCGTGCAGCAGGGTGCCCTCGTGGTCGACGAGGAGCAGGTCCGAGGCCTTGATCATGCCGAAGGGCATGCCGAACGGGTTCACCCAGAACTGGTCGGGGTGCTCCGGGTCGCGCACGGTGATGTGCCCGGCGACCCCTTCGGAGAACCCGAACCGGCCGAACAGCCGGAATCCTGCGGCGAGTTGCTCCTTGCGGTACCGGCGTTCGGCGGCCACCGAGTCGAAGGCCGGCGGCAGCGGCAGGGTGACTCCGGCGGGCAGCGGTCCGACGGCGGCGGCGAGCGAGGCGGGCAGCGGGGTGCCCGCGCCAAGAGGCGGTGGGGTGCTCATGGCCCCAGAAGATACAATGCTGTATCCGATACGACAATGGATCCGATGCAGGGTCGAATCCGGCCGACGGGGCCGTCCGCCGGGCTTCGGGATCCGTCCGCCGCCTCCGACCGCCGACCTCCGAGTGAACCGGGACGCCACCGATGCCCAAGGGTGAGACCAAGCGACGACCGCGCACCCGTGCGGCCCTGCTGCAGGCCGCGCTGGAGACCTTCGCCGAGCAGGGCTTCCGCGCCGCCACCATCGAGCAGATCTGTGAGCGGGCCGGCTACACCCGGGGCGCGTTCTACTCGAACTTCAGCAGCAAGGAGGAGCTGTTCCTCGCGCTGTTCGACGCGCACAGCGACCGGATCGTCGGGAGGATGACCGAACTGGTCGACTCGATCGCCACCGAGGACCTCACCGTTCAGGCGCTGGTCGAGGTCCTGTGCGAGGTCGAGCCGGCCGAACGCGACTGGTACCTCGTCACCACCGAGTTCACCCTGCACGCCATCCGCGACCGGCAGGCCGCCTGGGTGCTGGCCCGGCACGACGCCCGGCTGCGCGCCGAGCTCGCCCGGGCGCTCACCGACCACCTCGCCCGGGCCGGACGCACCCTCACCGCGGACCCGGACGAGGTGGCCCGGCTGCTGATCGCGATCCGCGAGGGAGGCCTGGCGCAGAGCTACGTCGAACCCGAGCAGCTGCCGCCGGGCAGGCTCGAACAGCGCTTCCTGGAGCCCCTGTTGACGGCGCTCACCACGGACGCCACCCGGGTGTCCTGAGCTGAGGCGCCGGCCGCGCCCCGACCGGAGGCCCGGTTCACGCCGTCGCAGCAGGGGCGGTTCACGCCGTGGCGGCCGGGGCGCCCGGTTCAGCCCGTGGCGGCCGGGCGGCGCCCCCAGGCGGTGATCATGCCGGGGGAGAGGTCGGCGAGCTCGGGGGAGGACAGGTAGGCGAGGGCCCGGTCGAGTTCGCCCGGCTCCAGGGCGGTCCCGGCCTCCAGGGCCTCGCGCATGCTGAGCCAGGTGGTCCGCCAGAAGGCGGTGACGGGCGCGTCGGGGGTCAGCGGCGGCACGTGCACCTCGGCGCCGACCTCCTGCAGGCCCAGCCCCCGCAGGAGCTGCGGGTAGCGGGTCACCCAGGTGATGTCGGTGCCGATCCGCTCGCGCAGCGCCTGCCACATGGCGGCCATGGCGTGCCGGTAGGCGGGCTGCGGCGAGTGCGCCGTGGTCAGGTCGACGGCGTCGCCGACGACCAGCCAGCCGCCGGGCGCCACCCAGTCGGCCAGGCGCGCCAGCACCTCGGCGTGCCCGGGCAGGTGCATCAGGACGAACCGGCAGTGGACCAGGTCGAACGAGCCGGGTGCCAGCGCCGGGTCGGTGACGTCCGCCGTCGCCGTGCGCAGCCGGCCGTCCGGGCGGGCCCGGACGAACCGCGGGTCCCGGTCGAGGGCCAGGACCTCGTCGACGCCGGCCTCCTCGGCCAGCCAGCGGCTGATCGTGCCGGTGCCGGCGCCGACGTCCAGGCAGCGCCACCCCGGACCGACGCCGAGGGCGGTCAGCCGGGCCCGGGTCGTCGCGTCGTAGGCCAGCGCGCCGTAGTCGATGCGCTCGCCCTCACCCGTTTCGTCGGGCGCGAAGAGGCCCGTTCCGTACCGTCCGTCGTCCGGTGCGGCGCGGTCCGCCGGTCGTTCGTCCACTGGGGCTCCTCTCCGGGGGACGGGGCGGAGCCGTCCCGTCAGTCCACCGCTCGGCCCGTCGTCGACGGGCTGTCACCCGTGCGTCCCACCCGCGGTGGTCCGCAACCGTCCGCCGCCGCGATCCCACCCGAACGGCCGCGTCGGCGCACGCGGCGCGCCGCCCGGGGGCAGAGTGGGGCCCGTGAGCGAGAGCACGGCGCCGGTGGACGGCGAGGAGCACCGGGCCGGCTGGTTCGAGCTGTTCTTCGACCTGGTGTTCGTGGTGACGGTCGCGGTCCTCGCCCACGGGCTGCACGGCGACCCGGACGCCGGTGACTTCGGCACGTTCCTCGTCCTGTTCTTCCCGGCGTGGTGGGCCTGGGCGAACCTGATGGTGACGGTCAACGTCTTCGGGTCGGCCGCGCCGCGCATGCAGGCCGTGCTGCTCGGGGCGATGCCCGGACTCGGCCTGATGGCGGCCGCCGCGCCCGAGGGGCTGGGTGACCGGGCGTGGGCGTACGCGCTCGGCGCGGCCTGGGTGCGCCTCGGGCTGTTCGGCATCTGGTGGGGGCACGCCCGCCACCGGGACAACCCGCTGCCGCTGTGGCGCCCGATGGCGTACTGCCTGGCGCCGGCCGTGATCTGGGGGGTGTCGGCCGCGCTGCCGAGCCCCGAGCGGTTCGTGCTGTGGGGCCTCGGGATCGCCCTGGAGGCCACGCTGCTGGCGGTCCGGGCCGGGGTGACCGCGACGTTCTACGAGCGGATGTCGATCGAGCACCTGGTCGAGCGGATCGGCCTGTTCGTGGTGATCGTGCTCGGCGAGAGCGTCTTCACCGTGGTCTCCACCCTCGCCGACCACTTCACCGGCGCCTCGGCGGCCGCCGCCTTCCTCGGCTTCGCGGTCGTCGCCGAGCTGGCCCTGGCCTTCTTCCGCTGGGGCACCGAGAGCGCCGCCCGCGGGCTCGACCGGGCCCGGTCGGGCGGCGCCGACACGGCGATCCGGGACACCGTGATGTACCTGCCGTTCGTGCTGATCGCCGGCATCACGGTGCTGTCGGGCGCGCTCGGCACCGCCGTGGCCGACCCCGACGACCACCTCCCGCCGGGCGCCCGCTGGGCGCTGTGCGGCGGGGTCCTCGCCTTCTACACCGCCAACGCGGCGATCTCGCTGCGCTACGGCGACCCGGCCCGCACCGTGCTCGACTGGTACGGACCGAGCCTGGTGCTCGTCCTCGCGGCCCTGCTGCCCGCGTCCGTCCTGCTGCCCGCCTGGGGCGCGGTCGGTGTCGCGGCGGCCGTGGTCCTCGCGCTCACCGCCCTGGCCGCCCAGCGGGTCCGGAGCCGGGCCCGGGCGGGGTGAGCCGCGGGCCCGGCGGGTGAGGCGCGGTCAGTGCGGCGTGCCGGGGGCCCCGCCGCCGCCCCGGCCGCGGTGGGCGGCGATCAGTTCGGCGTAGCGGCGGCCGCTGGTCTTCACGGTGCGCCGCTGGGTGGGGTAGTCGACGTGCACCAGGCCGAACCGCTTGTCGTAGCCGTACGCCCACTCGAAGTTGTCCAGCAGCGACCAGGCGAAGTACCCGGCCGGGCCCGCTCCCCGGGCGGCGGCCCGGGCGCAGGCCGACAGGTGCTCCCGGAGGAACGCGGTGCGCTCGGGGTCGTGCACGCCGCCGTCCGGCCCGACGGTGTCCTGATAGGCGGAGCCGTTCTCGGTGACGAAGATCCGTCGAACGCCGTAGTCGTGGGTCAGCCGCAGCAGCAGCTGTTCCAGGCCCGGTGCGTGGACCTCCCACGGCATGGCCGTGTGCCGCGGGTTGGGGCCGGGCACCTGGCGGAACCGGGGGGCCGGGCCGCCGGGGTCGTCGGCGACGATCTGCCGGAAGTAGTAGTTGAGGCCGAGCCAGTCGAGCGGTGCGGCGATCAGGTCGAGGTCGCCGTCGCGGACGGGCAGGTCGACGCCGTACTCGGCCCGCATGTCCGCCGGGTAGCCGCGGCCGAGGACGGGATCGAGCCACCAGCGGTTGACGTGGCCGTCGGCGCGGGCGGCGGCGGCCCGGTCGGCCGGCGAGCCGCTCGCCGGCTCGATCGGGCTGAGGTTGTTGACGATGCCGATCCGTGCGCCGGGCACGGTCTCGCGCAGCGCCCGGACCGCCAGGCCGTGGCCGAGGTGGAGGTGGTAGGAGGCCCGGACGGCCGCGGTGAGGTCGGTCAGGCCGGGGGCCATCGTGCCGTCCAGGTGCCCGATCCAGGCGGAGCAGAGCGGTTCGTTGAGGGTGGCCCAGTAGGTGACGCGGTCGCCGAGCCGTTCGCCGACCGCGGCCGCGTACTCGGCGAAGCGTTCCGCGGTGGAGCGGGCCGGCCAGCCCCCGCGGTCCTGCTGGGCCTGCGGGAGGTCCCAGTGGTAGAGCGTCGGGAACGGGACGATGCCGGCCGCGAGCAGGCCGTCCACGAGCCGGTCGTAGAAGTCCAGGCCCGCGGGGTTGACCCGGCCGTCCGCCAGGGGCACCACGCGCGGCCAGGCGATCGAGAAGCGGTAGGCGTCCAGCCCGAGGGAGCGCATCAGGGCGACGTCCTCGGGCCAGCGGCGGTAGTGGTCGCAGGCCGTGTCGCCGGTGTCGCCGCCGACGATCCGGCCGGGGGTGTGCGAGAAGGTGTCCCAGATGGACGGTGCGCGTCCGTCGGCGTCCGCCGAGCCCTCGATCTGGTAGGCGGCGGTGGCGGCCCCGAACAGGAAGTCCGCGGGCAGGGCGCTGAGGTCGGTCACGGGGTTGCCTTTCGGCGGGCGAGGGGAGGGTGAGGGGCGGAGGCGGGGGCGGGGACCGGGCCGGCGGATCCGGTCATTTGACGGCTCCGGCGGTCAGGCCGGCCACCAGGAAGCGCTGGAGCAGCAGGAACCCGGCGACGACGGGCACGCTCACCACCAGAGAGGCGGCCATCACCTGGTTCCAGTAGACGTCGCCGAGCGTCGCGTAGCCCTGGAGGCCGACGGCCAGCGTGCGGGTCCGGTCGTCGGTGAGGACGGAGGCGAACAGCACCTCGCCCCACGCGGTCATGAAGGCGTACACGGCGACCGCCACGATGCCCGGGAGCGCCGCCGGCACGATGATCCGCACCAGCGCCCGCACCGGCCCGCAGCCGTCCACCAGGGCCGCCTCGTCCAGGTCGCGGGGGACGGAGTCGAAGTACCCGACCAGCATCCAGATCGAGAACGGCAGCGAGAAGGTGAGGTAGGTGAGGATCAGACCGCCGCGGCTGCCGTACAGCGCCACCCCGGTCGCGTTGCCCACGTTGACGAAGATGAGGAACAGCGGCAGCAGGAACAGGATGCCCGGGAACATCTGGGTGGACAGCACCGTGACGGTGAACAGCCGGCGCCCGCGGAAGCGGTACCGGCTCACCGTGTACCCGGCGAGCACCGCGACCAGCACCGAGCAGACCGTCGAACCAGCAGCCACGATCAGGGAGTTGACGAGGTATCGGCCGAGCGGGACGGTGTGCCAGATGTCCAGGTAGGGCCGCAGAGTCAGGGTGCTGGGGATCCACCGGAACGGGCCCTGGACGTCCTGGAGGGGCTTGAGCGAGCTGGAGAGCATCACCAGCACCGGAGTGGCGGCGAAGACCGCCAACCCGGTGAGCAGGAACCGGCGCAGCCACCGGAAGGACGCGGACGCCCCGATCATCGCGCACTCCTTCGGCCCGGGGTCCTCCGGCGGGAGGCGAGCAGCAGGTAGCCGGCCGTCACCAGCAGCAGGAAGAGCAGCAGGAGCACCGACATGGCGGAGCCCGCGCCGAAGTTCCAGGTGACGAACGAGGACTGGTAGATGTGGACGGAGAGGAGGTCGGCGGCCTCCGGGGCGGACCTGCCGAACAGCAGGTAGGGCGTGTTGAAGTCGTTGAAGGTCCACAGGAACAGCACGATCACCAGGACGAGGTTGACCGGGCGCAGCGAGGGCAGGGTGATCCGGCGGATCTGCTGCCAGACGTCGGCGCCGTCGAGGGCGGCGGCCTCGTACAGCTCGCGCGGGATGTTCTGCAGGCCGGCGGTGAGCGTGAGGAACGCGAAGGGCCAGCTGCGCCAGACCGCGACGGTGACCAGCGCGGCGAAGCTGTGGTCGCCGAGCAGCCAGAAGGGCTTGTCGTCGACGAGGTGCAGCTGGTCGTGCAGGACGTGGTTGAGCAGACCGGTGTCCCGCTGGAAGACGAACGACCAGGTGATGACGGCCGCGTACACCGGCAGCGCGTACGGCAGCAGGAACAGGGCGCGCAGCAGCCCGCGCCCGCGGAAGGCGTCCTGCAGCAGTACGGCGGCGACGGTGCCGATCAGCCAGGACAGGCCGACGGTGAGGACGGTGAAGGCGCAGGTGATCCAGAAGGAGTGCAGCAGCGCGCGGCCCACCGGGGCGTGGAAGTCCACGGACGTCCGGTAGTTGCCGAGGCCGGTCCACGGCGCGGTGGACCAGTCGCGGATGGTGAACTGGGTGAGCTGTTTGAAGCTCATCGCCGCGCCGACGACCATCGGCGTCAGGTGGACGAGCAGTTCGAGCAGGAGCGCGGGGAGGAGGAGGACGTAGGGCAGTGCGGCGCGGCGGCGGGCGCGGCGGCCGGACCGGTCGGGACTCGGCTCACGGTCGGGGCGGGTGCGGTGGCCCGGGTGGGCGTCGGGGCCGGTGCGGACGGCCGGTGCGTCGGACACCTCAGTGCGCCGGCATCTGCTGCCGGGCCTTGGCGAGTTCGGCCCGGACTGCGTCGTCGGTGACGGGCCGGCCCGCGGCGGCGGCGCCCATCAGGTTCTTCACAGCGGTGCCGACCAGGGTCTCGAACTGGCTCTCCTCGGTGACCTGGGGGAGGGGCGCGGCGCTGGTCCTGAGCACGTCGGCGAGGGTCCTGAGCTCGGGCGTGGCGAAGGCCGGGTCGGCCTGGGCGTCCTTGACCGGCGGGATGGAGCCGTAGGCCCGGTTGAGCCGGATCTGTTCGTCGGTGCCGGTCATGAACTTCACGAACTTCAGTGCGCCGTCGGTGTTGTGGGTGTTGCGAAAGACGGCGAGGTTGATGCCGGCGACCATGGAGGTGGTGGCCCGTTCGCCGCTCGCGCCGGCGGGTGCGGGGACCGGCGCGACGGCGTAGTCCTCGGGTTTCATCCCGTGCGAGGCGAGGTTCGCCCCGGCGGACTGCCACATCAGCATCGCGGCCCGGCCGGTGGCGAAGTCGGCGACGGACTGGTTGTTGCCGTACTCGGCGTTGCCCGGAGCGGCGATCCGCTCGGTGCCGAGCAGCCCCACGTACTGCTTGACGGCGGCCACCGTGCCGGGGCCGTCGAAGACGGGCCTGCCGGCCGCGTCGAAGAAGTCGGCGCCGTGCTGCTTGGCGAGGGTGAAGGCGTGGTGGACGTTCTCGGAGACGTTCCCGCCCTCGACCGCGAGGCCGTAGTGGTCCCCGGAGGTGAGCCGGTGCCCGTCGGCGACCAGTTCCTCCCAGCTCGCGGGCGGGTGGTCGAGCCCGGCCTCGGCGAAGAGCCGCTTGTTCCAGTACAGGCCGTAGGCCATCGAGTAGAGCGGGACGGCGGCCGGGTCCCGGCCGGCCGCGCCGGTGGAGGCGAGGGCGGAGGGCAGGAAGCGGTCCCTGCCGCCGGCCTTGGCGAGCGCGGCCGCGTCGAAGGGCAGCAGGGCGCCGGTCGCCTGCAGCGAGGCGGACCAGGTGTTGCCGATGTTGAGGACGTCCGGGCCCTGGCCGGAGGTCGTCGCGGCGAGGATGCGGTTCAGCAGGTCTGACCAGGGGATGACTTCGAGCTTGACCTTGATCCCCGTCTGCTGTTCGAAGCTCTTCAGCTCGGGCTCCAGGACCCGTCGGTCGTCGTCCAGGCCGGTGCCCTGGTTGGACGCCCAGTAGGTGAGCGTCGTGGGGCTGCTGTTGTCGCCGCCGCCCTGGCCGCCGCAGGCGGTGGCGGTGAGGACCAGTGCGGCGGCCAGGGCGGTGGCCGCGGCGGTGCGGCTGCTGGGCATGATGGTGGCGCCCCTCTCGGACAGCGTCGGGGGAAACGGAAGGCGAAGGGAAGTACCCTGGGCAGCGGCTTACTTCACGGCGTGATTTAACGGCTGCGGGTCGTTGCGCGTCAAGGGACCGGACAGTGAGTGACGAACCGACAGGAGGGGTGCCCGTGACCGGGCGAGGCGGAAACACGGTGCGCGACCTGCGCAGGGGCAGCCGGGCCACCGTGCTGCGCAGGCTCTACTTCGACGGGCCGCTCAGCAGACAGGAGTTGGGCGCGCTCACCGGTCTCAGCGCGGGCTCGGTCAGCAACGTGACCGGCGAGCTGCTGGCCGACGGCCTGATCGAGGAGTGCGGCTCGGTGGGCTCCGACGGCGGCCGCCCGCGGACCATGCTCAGGGTCGCCGCCGGGCGCTTCCGGCTGGTGGGCGTCGACGTGGGCGAGACCCAGGTCCGGGTGGCCCTGTTCGACCTGACCCGCACCGAACTGGCCGCCGGCGACCTTCCGCTCTCCGACCGCGGCCGCGACGCCGGCCACGTGGCGGAGCTGATCCTCGCCGGGCTGGCCGACGTGCTCGACCGCACCGGCACCGCCCCCGAGGCGGTGCTCGGCGTCGGCGTCGGCGTGCCCGGCATCGTCGACCAGGGCGCGCCCGGCACGGACGGGCTGGGCATCGTGGTGCACGGGCAGACCGTCGGCTGGGACGCCGTCCCGCTCGGCCGCCTGCTGCGCGCCGGCACCGGCCTGCCGCTGTTCGTCGACAACGGCGCCAAGACGCTCGGGCAGGCCGAGATGTGGTTCGGGGCCGGGCGCGGCGCCCGGCACGCGGTGGTGGCGCTCGTCGGCTCCGGCGTCGGCGCCTGCGTCATCGCCGACGGCGCGCGCTACCGGGGGGCCACCAGCAGCGCGGGCGAGTGGGGCCACACCAAGGTGCACGTCGGCGGCCGCCGCTGCCGCTGCGGCGCCCGCGGCTGCCTGGAGGCCTACGTCGGGGCCGAGGCGCTGGTCGAGCGCTGGGGGGCGGCCCCGCCCGGCGACGAGAAGGCGGGGCTGGCGGCGCTGCTGGCGGCCGCGGAGGCGGGGGAGCCGGCCGCCGTCGGACTGCTCGACGAGGCCGCCGAGTACCTCGGCGCGGGGATCGCGGACCTGGTCAACCTGTTCAACCCCGAGCGGATCGTGATCGGCGGCTGGGCGGGCCTGCTGCTCGGGCCCCGGCTGCTGCCCGGCATCCGCGCCGCGGCGACCGGGTACGCGCTGCGCTTCCCGTACGAGCACGCGCTGATCGTCCTCGGGACGCTGGGGCCGGAGGCGGTCACCACGGGGGCCGCCACCCTGCCGCTGTCGGACTTCCTGGACTCCGGCGGGCAGCTCCCCGATCGTTCGCATCTCTCCGACACCAGCGAATAGTTCACACCCTGAGGAAAGTCGGCCCGGCGGGTTGACAGTGGCCGGACGACGGCCCGAGACTCGCCGTCAGGGACGGCCCGGCGTACAGCTGCCCGGGCGACGTCCCCGAGTCGATCCCCGGTGAACCCCGACCGCCCGGTGAGGCGATCCCCCACGGGCCGCTGCCGCGCGCCACCGGAACCCCCCACCCACCTCACCTAGGGACATGCCGATGAGGCATTCTTCAGCACGCCCGCGCTCGGTACCGGGCACGGTACTGGGCCTGCTCCTGTTCCTCGTGTCGGCCCTGGCGGTGCCGGCTCCGGCGTCCGCCGCCGGCCACCGCCCCGGCCCGGCCCCCGCCGCGGCTCCGGCTGCGGTTCCGGCCTCGTCCTCCGGCTCGTCCTCCGGTTCCGGCTCCGGTTCCGCCTCCGCCGACTGCGGCACCGACGACGCCGCGAAGGGCCGGCCGGCCGTCGCCTCCTCCACGGAGAACGCGGGCACCCCGGCGGGAGCGGCCGTGGACGGCGACCCCGGGACCCGCTGGTCCTCGGCCTTCAGCGACCCGCAGTGGCTGCAGGTCGACCTCGGCGCGGTCCGCCAGGTCTGCCGCGTCAGCCTCGACTGGGAGGCCGCGTACGGGCGTTCGTACCGGATCGAGGTCTCGGACGACGGCGCGTCCTGGCGCACCCTGTACAGCACCGGAAGCGGGACCGGCGGGACGGAGACCGTGCCCCTCGCCGGCAGCGGCCGCTACGTCCGGATGACCGGGCTCGCCCGGGGCACGAACTGGGGCTACTCCCTGTGGGCGTTCCGGGTGAACACCTCCGACGTGCCCCCGGTCCAGGGCGGCGGCGACCTCGGGCCCGACGTGCTGGTCTTCGACCCCTCGACGCCCGGCATCCAGGCCACCGTGGACCGGATCTTCCACCAGCAGGAGGCCGACCAGTTCGGCTCCGACCGGTACGCGCTGCTCTTCAAGCCGGGCACCTACACCGGCCTCAACGTCCAACTCGGCTTCTACACCTCGGTCGCCGGTCTCGGGCTCAGGCCCGACGACACCACCGTCAACGGCGACGTCACCGTCGACGCCGGCTGGTTCAACGGCAACGCGACCCAGAACTTCTGGCGCTCCGCCGAGAACCTCGCCCTCAACCCGGTCAGCGGCACCGACCGCTGGGCCGTGGCCCAGGCGGCCCCGTTCCGCCGCATGCACGTCAAGGGCGGCCTCGACCTCTCGCCCGCCGGGTACGGCTGGGCCAGCGGCGGCTACATCGCGGACAGCAGGATCGACGGCACCGTCGGCAACTACTCCCAGCAGCAGTGGTACACCCGCGACAGTGCGATCGGCGGGTTCACCAACGGCGTGTGGAACCAGGTCTTCTCCGGCGTCCAGGGCGCCCCGGCCCAGAGCTTCCCCAACCCGCCCTACACCACGCTGGACACCACGCCGGTCTCCCGCGAGAAGCCCTTCCTCTACCTGGACGGCGCCGACTACAAGGTCTTCGTGCCGGCCAGGCGCAGCAACGCGCGGGGCGTGTCCTGGGACGGCGCGCTGCAGGGCGAGTCACGCCCGCTCAGCCGCTTCTACGTCGTCAAGCCGGGGGCGAGCGCCGCGACCGTCAACGCGGCCCTGGCCCAGGGTCTCGACCTGCTCTTCACCCCGGGCGTCTACCACCTCGACCGGCCGATCGCGATCAACCGGCCCGACACCGTGGTGCTGGGCCTCGGCCTGGCGACCCTCGTCCCCGACAACGGGGTGACGGCCGTGCAGGTGGCCGACGTCGACGGCGTGCGGCTGGCGGGCCTGCTGGTCGACGCCGGGCCCGTCCGGTCGGACGCCCTCGTGCGGGTCGGCCCGGACGGTGCCAAGGGCGGCCACGCCGCCGACCCGACCACCCTGCAGGACGTGTTCGTCCGGGTCGGCGGTGCGGGCGCCGGCGCCACCACCACCGGCATCGTCGTCAACAGCAACGACGTGATCGTGGACCACACCTGGATCTGGCGGGCCGACCACGGCACCGGCGTCGGCTGGGACGTCAACCCGGCCGACTACGGCCTCGTGGTCCGCGGCGCCGACGTGCTCGGCACCGGGCTGTTCGTCGAACACTTCAAGAAGTACGACGTCGAGTGGTCCGGCGAACGCGGCCGCACGATCTTCTTCCAGAACGAGAAGGCGTACGACGCCCCGAACCAGGCCGCGATCCAGAACGGATCCACGCTGGGCTTCGCCGCGTACAAGGTCGACGACAACGTCACCGCCCACGAGGGCTGGGGGCTCGGGAGCTACTGCTACTTCAACGTGGACCCGACCATCCGGATGGACCACGGCTTCGAGGCGCCGACCCGGGCGGGCGTGCGCTTCCACGACCTGCTGGTGGTCTCGCTCGGCGGCAAGGGCCAGTACAACCACGTCATCGACGGCACCGGTGCCGCCACCTCCGGCAGCTCGACCACGCCGTCGACGGTGGTGGCCTACCCGTAGCCCGTAGCCCGTAGCCCGTGGCCCGTAGCCCGTAGTCCGTAGCCCGTGGCTCATGGCCGGGGTCCGGATCGCGGGGCTGCCGCCCTCGGGTGGCAGCCCCGCAGCGGTGCTTCCACGTCGTCAGAGCCGCCACGCCCGCAGGCTGTTCCGGGTGACGGTCAGCAAGCGCCCGGCACCGAGGTCGTGCACGGCCGCGATCCGGCCGCCGAGCCGTTCCCGCCCGGCCACCCCGCCCCCGGCGTCCAGGCGGAACAACCTTCCGCCCTCCGACGCGAGCACCGTCCCGTCCGCCGTCCCGACCACCCCCTGGGCCGCCGGGGTGCCCAGGCCGGCCCGCCACCGGCGGGTACCGTCCAGCGGGTCGACCACGACGTATCCGGCGCCGGCGGCCCGCACCTCGCGCAGCCACAGCACCCCGTCCACGAGCAGCGGCGCCTCACCCAGCAGCGGGCCCTCGTGGGTCATCAGCAGCTCGGGCCGCCGCCCGTCGGCACGGAGCACCACCACCGCACCCCCGTCGCAGCCCACCGCGCAGCGATCCGCGTCCACCACCGTGAACACGGGGCGCCCGTCGGCACCCGTCAACGGCCGGGGGAGTTCCCAGGACGCCGACTCCCGGCCGTCCCGCGGATCGACCAGCCAGGCCCGGGCGCCGTGGCCCAGCAGGAACCCGCCCGCCCAGGCGACCGGCCGCTCCGTCGCCGCCCGCGAACCGCTGCGCCACAGCGGCCGACCGTCCGTCAGGTCGAACGCCGCCAGCGGGGTGTACCCGCGCCAGCCGCCGACGAGCACCACGCCGTCCGCGACCGCGACCTGACCGGTCCAGTGCTCCACCTCGGCCTGCCAGAGCAGCTCTCCCGTGGTGAGAGCGAGGCAGGCCAGCACATCGCGGTCCTGCGGCAGCACGAGCACCCGCCGGCCCACGACGACCAGCGCCCGCGGCCAGGCCACCGCCGGGACGTCCCACAGCGGCGTGCCGTCCGCCGCCCCCAGGCACACCAGGCGGGTGCGGCGCTCGTGCACCACCACCCGCTCACCCGCGAGCGCCAACTGCGAGTACGCGCCCCGCTGGTGCAGCACCCGCTCCCACAACTCCGTGACCACCGCAGCCTCCCGCCCTCTCCCCACCCGGCCGACGCACGTCGGCGCCCGCCGGAAGGCGAACCGAGCAGGATACGCCCGGGCCGTGCCCGAGCCGACCGCGGCCCGGGGCATGGCGCAGCTCGGCCTCGCCACCGCGCGCCGTCACCCACTCGGGTGATCCGGCCGCGGCCCGGCCCGGCGCGCGGGCGCAGCACGGACACTGGGCATCCCGCACCACCAGGAGACGACATGAAGCCCTTCCACCCCACCTTCGGCCGCGCCCCCTGGCCGGACGGCCTGCGTGCCCTCCAGGTCTACGCACTGCCGGACCTGCCGCCCGGTTCGGCCCTGCACACCCTCCTCGCCGACCTGCGCAAGGTCCTGGCCGGCTTCCCCGTCGTGCCGGTGCCCGACGAACGCGCGCACATCACCCTCGACATGGTCACCTCCGGCCCGGCCGACAGCTTCACCGAAGCCGAACGCCGCGAGCTGGCCGAGGAGTTGCTGGTTTCGGTGGCCGGGATCGGACCGCTCCGCCTGCAGGCCGGATCGCCGATCGCCTACCGCACCGGAGTCCGCCTCGACCTCCACCCCGACGGCGAACTCGCCGCCCTCCAGCACCGCGTCCGCGCCGCCGTCCACCGTGTCTTCGGTCCGGACTCCACCGCCTACCCGCTCGGTGTGCTGCACACCACCGCCGCCTACGCGGCCGCCGACACCGACACCGACGAGCTGGCGCAGGCCGTCCACCGGGTCCGGCCCGGCCACGCCCCGTTCACGGTGCGCCGGATCATCGTCAACGAGGTGTTCTGGCAATCCGTCCCGGTGCCCGGTGCCGACCTGCCCGGCCGGCGGATCTGCTGGGACACCCTCGCCACCATCCGGCTCGACGGGTAGGCCGTCGCCTGCTTCCGAGGAGCGCCAGCGGGATCAGCGGGGCCGGCGGGCGTGGACGGCGTGGTGGCCGAGGGTATGGAGGCGGGCGGTGTCCGGGGTGGCGGGCAGCAGCGGGGCGAGCGTCCGTCAGGCGTCGGCGCACAGCCGGTCGGCGTCGCGTTCGCTCGCCGTGACGGCTCCGCACCGCAGGAGGGCGTCGCGGGCCGCTTGGATGTCGGCCTCGGGTGCGCCGCCGTCGCGGACCGCGGTCCACAGGGCCTCGGCGGCGGGGCGGGGGAGCAGGGTGGCCGCGTGCGCCAGCGGCAGGGTGACCTTGCCGTTGCGCAGGTCCTCGGCCACGTTCTTGGTCAGGGTGCCGCGGTCGTCCGTGACGCCGCGCAGGTCGGCGACGTCGTCGGCGATCTGGTAGGCGGTGCCGACGGCCGTCCCCCAGTCCAGCAGTGCCCGGCTCACCGCCGCGTCGGCGCCGGCCGCGATCGCGGCGATCTCGCAGCACGCCCCCACCAGGGCACCGGACTTCAGCCGGTGGGTGGCCAGCACCAGCCTCCGCAGCGGGCCGCTGTCGCCGGCCGCCAGCGCCTGGTCCATCTCGCGGCGGTGCCCCTGGATGTCGAGGGCCTGCCCGGCGTGGGCCGCCCGCAGCGCGGCGAGGAGGACCTCGCGCATCCGGCCCTGCAGTGCCGGGTCGTCGGGGGCGCACAGCCCGACGGCCCGGTCGAAGGCGAAGTAGGCGCTGGTCCCGGCGGTCAGGGCGGCGGGCAGGCCGTACACCTCGTGGGCGGCCGGTCGCGCCCGGCGCAGCGCCGATCCGTCCTGGACGTCGTCCACGACCAGCGAGCCGGTGTGGGCCAGTTCCAGTGCGGCCGCCAGGACGCCGAAGCGGTCGCCGTCACCACCGAGCAGGTCGACGATCTGCAGCAGCAGCGCGGGGCGCCAGCGCCGCCCGCCCGCCTCCACCATGTGCCGCACCGGTTCGGCGAGCGCCCGGTGCAGCCGCCGGTCGAGGGCCTGCGCCGTGTCGGCCGGCAGGCCGCTGCGGTGTCCGTCCGGGAGCCAGACGGCCAGCCCGGCGGGCGCGGGCGGGCAGAGCCGGTCCAGGTGGTGTCCGATCCGGTCGGCCCCGGCGGCCTGTTGCCCGGCGGCCTGTTGCCCGGCGGTCTGCTGACGGGCGGTCTGCTGTCCGGCGGGCGTACTGTCCGCGGACGGTACGACGGGCTCGGTGGATGCCATGACCATCTCCTCACCATAGAGTTGGGCGCCGGGAAGACGGTGGATGCGGCGGCGGACGGCGCGGGCGCGGAACCACTGTCATCCGTATGCCCGGCCTGTCGGCCGTCCTTCCCGGGCGGCGCGCGACGCGACGCCGGACGGAACGCGGTCGCACGACTCCCGACGCCGGCGCGGCAGGTACGGGTGGCCCGCGCCCCGGGCGAGCGCTGCCTTCTGGTGTTCCCCCGGTGTTCAAGCACACGCTCCTGACGGCGCCCCGTCAAGGCCCTACGGTCCCTGGGGAACTGCGAGAAGGAGCCATGGACGAGACGCAACCGGCCGTACGCGCACGTGGTTTGACGAAGTGTTTCGGCGATGTCGTGGCGCTCGACGAGGTCGCTCTGGAGCTGGCGCCCGGGCGGATCCACGGGCTGGCCGGGCCGAACGGCGCCGGGAAGACGACGCTGCTGGGGCTGCTGCTCGGACTGGCCGTCGCCGACGGCGGCGAGCTGCAGGTGCTGGGCAGACCGGTCGGCCGGGCGTCGGCGGCGCCGTACGGGGTGGCCGGATTCGTGGACGGCCCCGGGCTGTACCCGTCGCTGACCGCCCGCCGGAACCTGGCCGCGCTGGCGGCGCTGCGCGGGCAGGGCACGGCGGCCGGGCGGATCGACGAGGTGCTGGCCGAGGTCGGGCTGACCGACGTCGCCGACGACCGGGTGCGGGGGTTCTCGCTGGGCATGCGGCAGCGGCTCGGGCTGGCGGCGGCGCTACTGACGGAGCCGCGGCTGCTGGTGCTCGACGAGCCGTCCAACGGCCTTGACCCGGCGGGCAAGCACCACGTGCACCGCGTGCTGCGGCGGCTCGCGGGCGAGGGCGTGACCGTCGTGCTGTCCAGCCACCGCATGGACGACCTGGAGACGCTCTGCCACGAGGTCACGATCCTCGCGACCGGGCGGGTCCGCTACTCCGGCCCGCTGGACGCCCTGGCGGCCGGCGGCCGCGCGGCGGACCACCGGCTGCTCACCTCCGATCCACCTACCGCCCGGCGGGTCGCGATCGGCGTCGCGGGCGTGCGGGTGCTGCCGGCGGCCGGGGTGTGGCGCGGCGCCGAGGCCCTGGTGGTCCGCGCGTCGGGCCGGGCCGTCGAGGACTTGGTGGCCGCGCTGGTGCGGGCGGAGGTGCGGGTGCGCGAGGTCGTGCCCGTGGTCCCGCCGCTGGAGGCCGCGTACCTCGCCCTGACCGAGCACCCGGAGGCCAAACCGTGAGGACGTCCGTCGCGCGCGTGAGCACCGCCCGTACGCCTGCCGCGGGCCGGGTGCCGGTGGGCCGGGTGTACCGCTTCGAGCTGGTCAAGCTGGTCTCGCAGTGGCGGATCCGGCTGCTGGTGCTGGCCTGTTGGACGGCTCCGGGGCTGTTCGTGGCCGCGGTGGCCCAGCAGGGGACGCTGCCCTCCGACACGCTGTTCGGCCGCTGGATGCACGCCACCGGCTGGGCCGGTCCGCTGGTGGTGCTGGGGTTCGCGGGGACGTGGGCGCTGCCGCTGCTGACCTCGGTGGTCGCGGGCGACGTCTTCGCGGTCGAGGACCGGCTCGGGACGTGGCGGCACCTGCTGATGACGGTCCGCTCGCCGGGGCGGATCTTCGCGGCGAAGGCGACGGCGAGCGTCACCGTGATCGTGCTGCTGGTCGCCGGACTGGCGGCATCGAGCACGGCGGGCGGGCTGGCCGCGGTCGGCAACGATCCGCTGGTCGGCGTCGACGGGCACCTGCTGGCGCCGTCGGACGCCGCCGGGCGCGTGCTGCTGGCGTGGGGCTGCGCGCTGGCGCCCACGCTGGCACTGGCCGCGATCGGGCTGCTCGGCTCCGTCCTCCTGGGGCGGTCGCCGATGGGGCTGCTCGTCCCCGCACTGGCGGCCGTCGCGATGCAGCTCGCGCAGATGCTGCCGCTGCCGGTGGCGCTGCGCCTCGCCCTGCCCGGCTACGCCTTCGTCTCCTGGGACGGGCTGTTCGCCGCCCCGGCGCGGCTCGACGAGCTGCTGGTCGCCGTCGCGGTCAGCCTGCTGTGGGCCGCGGTGGCGACCGCGCTGGCCCACCGGGTGTTCGTGCGGCGGGACTTCACCACCGGCCACGAGGACGGCGGGGGGCGCCGCGCGCTCGGCTACGGGGTGCTGCCGCCGGCCGGGCTGCTGGCGCTGGCCTTCGGCGCGCTCGCCCTGGCGACGCCCTCGACGGGGTCCGGGATCTCGCAGGCGAAGGTCCAGCACTCGGTGGCCACGGTGTTCGCGCACCTGTACCGGCTGCAGACCGACCAACTGCACCGCCCCGCCGTCACGGAGGCCCAGCTGCGGGTCTCGGCGGCGTGCGAGCGGGGTGACGGGCAGGTCGACCCGGAGGGGCCGGGCAACGACTGGCGCTGCGTCGTCACCTGGCACCTGCCCGGCACCGACGCGCCGGGGACGGCGGTCTACCAGCTCGACGTCGCGGCGGACGGGCGCGTGGTGGCCGACGGCGACGGACCGAAGGACGTGAACGGCTACTTCCTGGTGCACACCCCGGGCGGCGACGCGCCGAACCCGCTCTGGCAGTTCGACGGCCGGATCGAGCTGCTCCCCTCGGCAACGACCCCCGACTGACGTGACAACGGCGAAGAACCGGCGAAACCGGATGCACCCCGCAGAACCAGACCGACCCGATGAGCTCGACGAACCCAACGAAGGGCTGACGCCATGCAGGTAACGCGACGTCGACGTCCCCAGAAGGAGCACTTCGTCCTTCTCGGCCGCCGCGTGGGCCGCCGTGCCACGCTCGCCACGGCGTGCATCACGGCCGTCGCCGTGGCCACGGGCACGGCTTTCGCGACCACCCAGCAGTTCGGTACGGACCAGGTCGGCCAGGTCACCGCCGACGGTCAGGTGATCTCCAGCGACCAGTACATCGCCCCGTACGGGAGCCGGCAGGTCATCGACAACGGCAAGCTGATGGGGTCCGCGGTCAGCCCGGACGGCGCCCACCTGGCCGCCTCGGTCGCCGACGGGGACGCGGCGCTGGTCGTGGTGGACCTCAGGACCGGGATGGTGCAGCAGCGCGTCGGCAGCGCCAAGGTGGACGAACTGCACATCCCCAGCGGTGCGGTGGGCCAGGAGTCCCCGGTGTACTCGCCGGACGGCAAGCAGCTGTGGCTGGGCCGGCTCGACGGCTACACCAGGTTCACCGTCAACGCCGACGGGTCCCTGGCTGCCCCGGTGGCGGTGCCGATACCGGCGGACGGCGACAAGCACGCGCTGGCGTCGGGGGCGGTGTTCTCCGCCGACGGCTCGACGGTCTACGCGGCGGTCAACGGGCAGAACCGGGTGGTCGCGATCGACGCGGCGACCGGCGTGATCGGGCACAGCTGGACGGTGGGCAACGCCCCGCGCGGCATCGCGCTGGTCGGCCACAAGCTGTACGTCGGCAACGAGGGCGGGCGCCCGGCCACGGCCGACGACGACACGCTCAACTCGTACGGCACCCAGGTGCCCGCCGATCCGGAGACCGGCGCCACGACCACCGGCACGGTCGGTGTGATCGACCTCGCCGACCCGGCCGCCGCCGTCGCGACCGTGGCCGTCGGCCTGCACCCGACGGCGCTCTACGCCAAGAACGGCGTCCTGTTCGTCACCGACACCGGCAGCGACGCGGTGTCGGTGATCGACACCCGGCACGACAAGGTCGTCCAGACGATCTCCACCAGGCCGTGGCCGGAGGCGTCGGTCGGCTACGAGCCCACCGTCGTGACGCTCACCGACGACGGCCGCCTGCTGGTCACCCTGGGCCGGGCCGACGCGGTGGCGGTCTACCGCTTCGCCGGTGCGCAGGAGCCGGTGAGCTACGTCGGCCTGCTGCCCACGGACTACTTCCCGGCGGAGGTCACCACCATCGGGTCGAAGGTGGTCGTCTCCAACACCCGTGGTATCGACGCGCGGCGGCCGAACAGCACGGGCGCGCACAAGACCCACGACACCACCTCCAGCCTGACGCAGTTCACCCTGCCGAGCGACCGGGAGATCCGCTCCCGGACCGCCCAGGTGTTCCGGCAGAACGGCTGGACCAACGGCGCGGTCAAGACGGCGAACGGACACCGGGCGAAGCCGGTGCCGGTGCCGAACCGGATCGGCGACCCGTCGCCGATCAAGCACGTCTTCCTGATCGTCAAGGAGAACCGGACCTACGACCAGGTCTTCGGCGACGTCGCGAAGGGCAACGGTGACCCGACGCTGGCCCAGTTCGGCGCGAACGTGACGCCCAACCAGCACGCGCTGGCCGAGCAGTTCGGGCTCTACGACAACACCTACGACATCGGCACCAACTCGGCCGAGGGCCACAACTGGCTGATGCAGGCCGACAACCCGGAGTACACCGAGTCGTCGGCGGGCGAGTACGAACGCAGCTACGACACCGAGGACGACGCCCTGGGCCACCAGCGGACGGGCTTCCTGTGGACGGGCGCTCAGGCGGCCGGCCGGACGGTGCGCGACTTCGGGGAGTTCCACCAGTTCCTGACCAAGCCCGACGGCGCGAGCTGGCAGAACCTGTACTGCGACGCCAGGACGATGGACGCGACCGGCGCGGGCAGCGCCTACCCGCTGGAGTCCTCCTCGCCGATCCCGTCGCTCAACAGCGTGTCGGTGCCCGGCTTCCCCAAGTTCGACACCGCCGTGCCGGACCTCTACCGCTACCAGATCTGGAAGCAGGACTTCGAGCAGAACGGCCCGGCCGACCTCAACATGCTGTGGCTCTCCAGCGACCACACCGGGGGGCCGGCGGGCCCGGCCGCGCAGGTCGCCGACAACGACCTGGCGACGGGCCGGATCGTGGACGAGATCTCGCACAGCGAGTACTGGAAGGACTCGGCGGTCTTCGTCGTCGAGGACGACTCCCAGGCCGGCCTCGATCACGTGGACGGCCACCGCGCGCCGATCCAGATCATCAGCCCCTGGGCGCAGCACGGCGCCGTCGACAGCCGCTACTACTCGCAGATCACCATGGTCCGCACCATCGAGCAGATCCTCGGGATCCGCCCGATGAACCAGAAGGACAGCGCGGCCAGCCCGATGGCCACGGCCTTCACCACCGAGCCGGACTACACGCCGTTCACCGCGGTGCCCAACCGGACCTCGCTGACGGACGGCCTGAAGACGCCGCCCTCGTGCGGCGTCGACGTCCCCGCGGCGCAGGACGTCCGCGCGGCGGCGGGGCCGGCCACGACCGCGCCGCCGGCGGCCGAGCAGGCCGTCGCCGCCCAGTGGGAGGCCTGGAAGTCGCAGCAGCGGCTGACGGGCGCGAACGCCGTGCCGGACCACGCGAACCCGGCGCAGATGGAGCACCTGGTCTGGTACCAGACGCACAACTGGACCACCCCGTACCCGGGGGAGAGCGGGATCCACGCGCCGAACGACGTGCCGGGCGCGTACCTGCCGTCCGCGGAGAGCGACGGCTGATCCCGTCCCCTCGGCTGATCCGGACCCCGGACCTCCTCGGCCGGTCCGGACCCCTCCCGCCGGGGAATTTCGATCATGCCCCGGGCCGGTCAACTCCGGCCCGGGGCACGGTCGTTCCCGCATGTGCGGCCGCCCGCCGCGAGCGCGCCGGGCCAGCTTTGGCAGGATCCTGACACCGACTCAGGTTACCCTTGGGTAATTCAAGGATGTCGACCGGGTGAACATTCCCGGCCCCTCATGAAGGACCCGTACGTGCTCGATCACCAGTCCCGCCGTTCCGGCCGCCGTCTCGCCGGTTCGGCGCTGGCCCTCGTCGCCGCCGTCTGCGCGCTCCCCGCCGCCCCGGCGTTCGCCGACCCGGCCCCCGTCCCGGCCCCGACCGCGCCGCCCGCCGCCACCCCGCACCTGGACGCGGTGGAACGGACGCTGCGCCAGGTGTCCCCCGGCCTGGAAGGGACGGTGTGGCAGCGGACCGAGGGCAACCGGCTCGACGCGCCCGCCGGCGACCCGGGCGGCTGGCTGCTGCAGACCCCGGGCTGCTGGGGCGACCCCTCCTGCACCGAGCGCACCGGAACCCGCCAGCTGCTCGACAAGATGCGCGAGAACATCTCGCGCGCCACCCGGACCGTCGACATCTCGACCCTCGCGCCGTTCCCGGACGGCGCCTTCCAGGACGCCATCGCGGCCGGCCTCAAGGCCTCGGTGGCCGCCGGGAACGCGCCGCACGTGCGGGTGCTCGCCGGGGCCGCGCCGCTGTACAACATCACCGCGCTCCCCTCGAAGTACCGGGACGACCTGGTGGCCAGGCTCGGTGACGCCGCCGGCCGGGTCACCATCGAGGTCGCCGCGATGACCACCGCCAAGACCGCGTTCTCCTGGAACCACTCCAAGCTGCTGGTCGTCGACGGGCAGAGCGTCATCACCGGCGGGATCAACAACTGGAAGGGCGACTACCTCGACACCGCCCACCCGGTCACCGACGTCGACCTCGCACTGAACGGCCCGGCCGCCGCCTCCGCCGGCGCCTACCTGGACACGCTGTGGGACTGGACCTGCCGCAACACCGGGGTGTTCTCGGCCGCCTGGTTCGCCTCCACCAACGGCGCCTCCTGCACCCCCGACCTGGAGAAGCGGGTCAACCCGCCGGCCGGCCGGGTGCCCGCCACCGGCGGCCTGTCGGCGCTCGCCGTCGGCGGCCTGGGCGTCGGGATCCGCGACAAGGACTCCGCCTCCGCCTTCCGTCCGGACGTGGTGCCCGGCGTCGACGGCGTCAAGTGCGGCCCGATCGGCCTGAGCGACCGCACCAACGCCGACCGCGACTACGAGACGGTCAACCCGGAGGAGCCCGCCCTGCGCGCGCTGATCGCCAGCGCCGGCAGCCGCATCGACATCTCCCAGCAGGACGTCACCGGCACCTGCCCGCCGCTGCCCCGCTACGACGCCCGGCTCTTCGACCTGCTCGCGGCGAAGATGGCTGACGGCGTGAAGGTCCGCATCGTCGTCAGCGACCCGGCCAACCGGGGCGTGGTCGGCAGCGGCGGCTACTCGCAGATCAAGTCCCTGAACGAGATCAGCGACACCCTCGCCGCCCGCCTCACCGCCCGGCTCGGCGACCCGGCCAAGGCCAAGTCGGCGATGTGCAGCAACCTCCAGCTGGCCCCGTTCCGCGCCGCCCCCGGCTCGGCCTGGGCCGACGGCCACCCGTACGCGCTGCACCACAAGCTGGTCTCGGTCGACGGATCCGCCTTCTTCATCGGCTCGAAGAACCTCTACCCGGCCTGGCTGCAGGACTTCGGCTACGTCGTCGAGGACCGCGCCGCCGCCGCGCAGCTCGACCAGCGCCTGCTGGCGCCGCAGTGGCAGTACTCGCAGGCCGCCGCGACCGTCGACTACACCCGCGGCATCTGCCAGGGCTGACGGCGCGTCCGCACCGGGGCCGCTCCACCCGGGGCCGTCCCCCCGGGGGCCGCTCCACGCGGCCCGGCGCACCACGCGCGACAGCGCCACGGCGCCACGGTGCCACCCGGCCCGGTGCCGCCCGGACTCCCCGTCCGGCGGCACCGGGCCGGGTCGTTCCCGCGGCCGTCGGGGTACTGGCGGTGATCCGTTCCGGGGGCCATGATGACGCGTGCCGTCGCCCGCGGCCCGGCCCGGATCCACACCCTCGGAAGGTGCCATGCTGAACCTGTCGGTCCTGTTGGAGGATTCCGCCCGTAACCACCCGGACCGCGACGCGCTGGTCCTCGGCTCGACCAGGCTCACCTACGCCGAGGTCGACGCCGCCGCGAACCGGGTCGCCAACCTGCTGGTGGAGCGGGGGATCCGGCCCGGCGACCGGGTGGCGCTGAGCTGTCCCAACCTGCCGCAGTTCCCGATCGTCTACTACGGCATCCTCAAGGCCGGCGGGGTCGTCGTCCCGCTCAACATCCTGCTGAAGGCGCGCGAGGTGGCCTACCACCTGCGCGACGCCGAGGTGAAGGCGTACTTCTGCTTCGAGGGGACGCCGGGCCTGGCCATCGGCGAGGAGGGCCGGAAGGCCTTCGAGGAGGTGAAGAGCTGCGAGGACTTCTTCGTGATCACCGCCGATCCGGCCGCGCTGTCGCCGATCGAGGGCGCGCAGACGCTGGGCGCGGCCCTCGCGGGCACCTCCCCGGTCTTCGACCCGGTGGCCACCGAGGCGACCGACACCGCCGTCATCCTCTACACCTCGGGCACCACGGGCCAGCCCAAGGGCGCCGAACTCTCCCACGTCAACACGGTGATGAACGTCCTGGCCTGCAACCGGACGTTCCGGAGCACACCCGCCACGGACAGCCACGTGCTGTGCCTGCCGCTGTTCCACACCTTCGGCTCCACCGTCCAGATGCACACCGGCTTCTCGACGGCCGCGACCCTCCACCTCGTGCCGCGCTTCGACGCGGAGGAGGTCGTGCGGCTGATGGACACCGAGGAGATCACCTTCTTCGCCGGCGTCCCGACCATGTGGTGGGCCCTGCTGGGAGCCCTCACCGACACCGTCGACGTGGACCGGATCGCCCGCAACCTGCGGATCGGTGTCTCCGGCGGTGCCGCGCTGCCGGTGGAACTCCTCGGCCGGATCGAGGAGCGGCTCCACGTCCGGATCCTGGAGGGCTACGGCCTCTCCGAGACCTCACCGGTGGTGACCTTCTCCGACCCCGCGCGCGGGCCGCGCCCCGGCTCCATCGGCGTGCCGATCTGGGGCGTCGAGATCAAACTGATCGACGCGGACTGGGCGGAGGTCACCAAGGCCGGTGCCGTCGGCGAGATCGTGGTCAAGGGCCACGGCGTGATGAAGGGCTACTTCAACCGGCCCGAGGCCACCGCCGAGGCGATCAGGGACGGTTGGTTCCGCACCGGCGACCTGGCCCGCAGGGACGAGGACGGCTTCTACTACATCGTCGACCGGGCCAAGGACATGATCATCCGGGGTGGCTTCAACGTGTACCCCCGCGAGGTCGAGGAGGTGCTGATGACGCACCCCGCGATCAGCCTGGCCGCGGTCGTCGGCGTGCCGCACGAGAGCCACGGTGAGGAGGTCAAGGCCTTCGTCATCCTCGGGCCCGGTGCCGCGGCCACCCCGGACGAACTGGTCGCCTGGGGCCGGGAACAGATGGCCGGCCACAAGTACCCGCGCATCGTGGAGATCGTCGACAGCCTGCCGATGACCGCCACCGGCAAGATCCTCAAGCGCGAACTCTCCTGAGGAGCCGGCCGGCAGGCGACCGGTCAGGAAGGCCGACGGGCACGTGCGGTCGGGCGTGGCGCCTACGCGGGGAAGCTGTCGATGAACGCCTCCCGGCCGCCGGCCAGGTCGAGGGGCGCCAGCTCCGCGTCGTAGTCGATCCACCACACCACCGGTACCGCGGGCGCCAGTTCGTGCAGTGCCGTGTAGATGACGGTGAGCGGCGCGGAGTGCGGCTCCCGGTCCTCGAAGGAGAAGGCGCCGTGCCGCAGGTTGTACGCCAGCTCCGCCCAGCGGCCGGGCTCGACCTCGGCGTGGATCTCCAGGAAGTTCTCGAAGGCGCCGCTCACCGTGGCGTCCGGCCAGTGGCGGCGGACGCACTCCTTCAGCTGCTCGCCGGTGAAGGTCCACGGCCCGGTCTGTTCCTGGTCGGCGCTGACGTAGAAGGTGGCTCCCACGGGGTGTTCTCGCTTCTCTCGGTGGTGCGGATCGGTCTCGTGTCGACTGTCACGGTACGACGCGGACGTTCCCGGTGACGCCCTTGGCGGTCATCAGGGCCTGGAAGTAGGAGCTGGCCTTGGCGTCGTTGGTGATGAGCTCCAGGTGGTTGACCTTGTTGCGGGGGTCGTTCAGCGCCGAGGCGTACTTGTCCAGCTTCTTCGCCTCGCCGTCCATCGTGTTCTCGTACGCGAACTCGAAGACGCCGTCGGCGTTGTTCAGCCGGAACGGGGACTTGCAGCTCTTCTGCTGGCCGATGTACTTGGCGTCGATCGCGGCGCCGTCCTCGGGGCGGACGCCGTCGGCGTCCATGCCCAGCTCGCGGCCGGTCTCCGGGTCGGTCACCGAGGTGTACAGCCGGTACTCGGTCGATCCGGCGACCCGGACCTGATAGGCCCGTCGCGCGTCGATCTTGGGGTCGCCCTTGGCGGAGGGGCCCAGCGCCGGGAAGGTCCGGCCGTCCTGCTCCATCTGCGTCATCCAGGCCCGGACGGCGGCCTGGTCCTGCGGCGACAGCGCCGGGAAGGGGCTGTTCGGATCGCGGGGAAGCGGCGGCATCCCGGGGGTGACGGTGAACGGCGGCGGCTTGGGTGCGGGGGCCGCCGCGGCGTCGGTCGCCCCGGCCAGGACGACGGCGGTGGTCGCCACGGCGGTCAGCCCGGCGCCGACGGGGATCAGGCTCGCCGCCGCCGCGTCGACCACGGCCGCCGCCTCGGCCAGGACCGCGACTTCCGCGCTGCCCTCGACCGCCGCGGTCATGGCCACCGCCGCGGCGCCGGCCTCGGCGGCGATCGCGGCCTCGCCGCCGGCGGCCGCCACGTCGGACCCGCCGAGGGTGACGACGGTCAGCAGGATGCCCGCCCCGGCGACGATGCCGGCGGTGATCGCGAGGTCCTCGAGCGTGTCGCGCAGGTCCTCGACCTGCTTGGCGTACGCCTCGCAGGCCTGGCCGAGCTTGAACGCGGCGTTGGTGAGGCTGTTCAGCAGCGGGCCCTCGGTGGCGCAGCCGTCGTGCACCTTCGCCCAGTTCTGCGCGAAGGAGGTGACGGCGCCGGAGGTGCTGGAGGCGGTGACGCGCAGGACCCGCTTGTCGCCCTCGGCGCCGAGCCTGGAGACGAGTTCCGCGAAGCCCTTCCAGTCGCTCGCGGCCTGCCGGAGCCTGCCCGGATCGCCCTGCGGCCAGAACTTCTTGAGGAGGTCGTGGACGGCGCCGCTGTCGTTGTGCCCGGCCGCGGAGCGGAGCTTGGCCTTGGCGACCTCCTCGTCGCACTCCGGGGCGCTCGACGCGGGGAGCTTCTGCGGGGCCATCATCGAGGCCGCGATGTCGGCGTCGGTCCTGAGGTAGTTGATCGCCATCGTGTACAGGCCGTTGGAGGTCTGGCCGAGCTGGCCGACCACCTGGGCCATCGCGTCGACGAGCTTCTGCGCGGCCGGATCGTAGGCGGCGGCGAACGAGCTGCCGGCCTCGTCGTCGCCCGCCATGCCCGCCGTGGCGTCCATGGCGAACACCAGGCTCCGGTAGATCTGAGCCGCGGAGTTCTGCAGATCGGTGAACCCGGCGGACGACAGCAGCATGTCGGCCGGTTTGACGTGAAAGTCCGTCATGGCGTTCTCCCCCGATATTTCCTGACATTCACGGTAGCAAGCAATGCCGACAGTGGCTGCCCCCGGCGCGGAGGCGGAGAAGAACACTGAAGCGGGCGGAGGCGGAAGCAGGAGGAATCGGGAGCGGAGGCGGAGGCGGAAACGGGCGCGCCGCCCGGCTCGGCCGACCCGAGGGCCGGGCGAGCCGGGCGGCGCGCCGCACCGGAGCGGCGGGGCTGCGGCAGCGGTCAGCGCAGTCCGGCGAACAGGTCGTTCTCGGGCACGTCCGCGCCCGTGGTGTCACGGACCCGGACGAAGGTCTCCACGCCCCACAGGTCGTTGAAGCGCTCCTTGCCCATCCGCAGGAAGAAGATGTTCTCGCCCTGGCTGGCGTGCGCGGCCAGGGCGTCGAACTTCTGGTCGGCGAACTCGGTGGTGTCCACCCAGGTGGTGATCTCCTCGTCGGGGAGGCCGATCTCCGGCATCTCGCCGGCCTCGGACTGCTCCGGCTCCTCGAAGTCCGCCCCGAACTCGCGCATGACCTCCCCGAACCGCCGCACCATCGAGTGCGGTGCGGTCGTCCAGTAGACCTTGGGTGTCATGTCGGTGAGTTCCAGCGCCGCCATCGTGATGCGGTGCGCCTGGATGTGGTCCGGGTGCCCGTAGAACCCGTTCTCGTCGTAGGTGACGACCACGTCGGGCTGGTACCGGCGCATCAGTTCGGCGAGCCGGGCGGCGCCCTCCTCGACCGGGGTCTGCCAGAAGGAGCCGGGCGCGTCATTGGTCGGCCAGCCCATCATCCCGGAGTCGGCGAAGTCCAGCAGCTCCAGGTGGCTGACCTTCAGGACCTCGCAGCTCGCCTCCAGTTCCTCACGGCGCATCGCGGCGACGGCCGCCGGGTCGTGCCCCGGGTCGCCGGGCTTGACACCCCCGGGCCCGTCACCGCAACCGCCGTCGGTACACGTGACGAGGACGGTGCGGACGCCCTCCGCCGCGTACCGCGCGAGGACACCCCCCGTCCCGCTGGCCTCGTCGTCGGGGTGGGCGTGCACCGCCATCAGCGTCAACGGCCGGTCAATCATGAAAACCATCCTCGGGTCTGGAAGTGCTCGGTTCGAGTCTGCGGTACAGCGGCAGGCAGCCGCCCGCATTATCGGTGCCACCGGTGACAACCCAAGGGAACGCTTGGGGTGTTCCCATGAATCCCGAGGATTGACCGGGGGGCCGGGCGGATTCGATCATCACTGCAGGGCCTGGCGGCAACCGGCTCGACCCCGCGGCGATCCGGACGCGATCCGAAAGCGATCCGGACGAGATCCGGACGCACGGCGGGGGCGCGCGGTGCCGACCCATGACGTGCCGAGAGGAAACCACCGTGTCCGTTCCGTCCGAGAAGAATTGCACCACCCCCGCCGAGCAGACCGACGCCGTCCCCCGCCGGACGGTGGCGGTGCTCGGCCCCGGGGGAGTCGGCGGCCTGCTGGCCGCCGTGCTGTCCCGCGCCGGCCACCGCGTGATCTGCCTGGCGGGTGAGCCGACCGCACGCGTCCTGCGCCGGGACGGCATCCACGTCCGCAGCCCCCAGTTCGGGGAGTTCACCGCACGGGTCGAGGCGCGCACCGAACTCCACGAACCCGTCGACCTCTGCCTGGTGACGGTCAAGCAGACCGCCCTGACCGCGGCGGTGCAGCGGATCGCCCCCGAGGCGGTCGCCGACGGCGTGGTCGTGCCGCTGCTCAACGGGGTCGAGCACGCGGCCGAGCTGCGTCGGCGGTTCGGCGAGGAACGGGTCGTCCCCGGCGTGGTGCGGGTCGAGTCGACCAGGGTCGCCCCCGGCGCCGTAGAGCACGGCAGTCCGTTCACCGAGATCGACCTGGCCGGCCCGCCCGAGCGGCTCGCGGACCTCGCCGGGATGCTCCGGGCCGGCGGCGTCCGCACCCGGGTGATCGAGGACGAGCCGACCGTGCTCTGGGGCAAGCTCGCCTTCCTGGCGCCGTTCGCGCTGCTCACCACCCGCCACGGGCTGCCGATCGGCCGGGTCCGTACCGAGTACCGGGCCGAGCTGACGGCCCTGGTCGCCGAGGCCGCCGCCGTCGGCCGGTTCTGCGGCGCCGTCGTCGATCCGGACCGCACCCTGGCGCTGTACGACGCCTTCCCGGCGGAGGCGAAGTCCTCGATGCAGCGGGACGCGGAGGCGGGCCGCGCGCTGGAGCTGGACGCGATCGGCGGTGCGCTGCTGCGCGCCGCGGACCGGCAGGGTGTCCCCGTGCCGCTCGCCGCCCGGCTGGTGGCGGAGCTGACGGCGGGGGCCGCGACGCGCTCCTGAGGGCACGGGCCGGCCGCGGCGGGAGCTGTCGCGGCCGGCTGCCGGTGCCCCGGTCCGGCGGTGCATCGGCCCGTCGGCCCGGCGCTCAGTCAGCCCGTCGGTCAGTCGGTCAGTCGGCCTGGTCCGGCGGGAAGAGCACCGGGTAGGCCTCGGCGAAGTCCGCCGAGCGCGAGACCTCGCGCCACTTGGTGTCGTCCGCGAGCAGTTCGCGGTCCATGGCGATGGAGCCCTCGGCCGCGTTGACGCCGAGGGGCAGGTGGTGGGGGATGTCGCGCCGCTTGGCCATCCGGACCAGGATCTCGGCGGCGCGGACGGGGTCGCCGGCCGTGCTCGCTCCGTCGCCGCCCTGCCGGAGCCGCCGGTGGACGGCACCGACCGTCTCGTCGTAGGCCTCCGGGATGTCGTGGACGAGCATCGAGGAGCCGGCCCAGTCGGTGCGGAAGCCGCTGGGTTCGACGACCAGCACCTTCACGCCGAACGGCGCGGTCTCGGCCCGCAGGACGCGACTGAACCCGTCGATGGCGAACTTCGCCGCCTGGTAGGAGGCGATGCCGGGCGAGCCGCCGACCCTCCCGCCCATGGACGAGAACTGGATGACCAGACCGCCCTTCTGTTCGCGCAGCAGCGGGAGGGCCGCCTTGGTGACGTTGTAGACGCCCCAGAAGTTCGTCTCGAACTGGGCGCGGAAGTCGGCGTCCTCGGTGGTCTCGATCGGCGAGACGTTGGCGTAGCCGGCGTTGTTCACCAGCACGTCGATCCGGCCGAAGTGCGCGTGCGCCTCGGCGAGGGCCGCGCGGGCGGCCTCCGGGTCGGTGACGTCGAGCGCGACCGGGAGGACCTGGTCGCCGAACTCCTCGACGAGGTCGCTGAGTTGACCGGGGCGGCGGGCGGTCGCGGCCACCCTGTGGCCGGCTTCGAGGGCGGCGCGGACGAGGGTGCGGCCGAAGCCGCGGGAGCTGCCGGTGATGAACCACGTCTGTTCCACGGTCTGTTCCACGATCTGTTCCATGCCCTTAGTAAAACACCGTTGCGGTAATAGCGCAACGGTGTTGTGGTAATACGGCAACGGTGTTGCTCTACGATGGCCGGGTGGAAGCAGCAGCATCGGAGTTCCGGCGGGCGCGCTCGCCCGAGGCCAAGCGGCAGCGCGAGGCCTCGATCCTGGAGGCGGCCCGGGCACTCGGCCGCGAGCGCGGCATCAGGGACGTCTCCCTGACCGACATCGCCACCGCGGTGGGGATGCACAAGTCGGCGCTGCTGCGGTACTTCGAGACGCGCGAGGAGATCTTCCTGCGGCTGACCGCGGAGGGCTGGCAGGAGTGGTCGGACGCGCTGTCCGCCCTGCTGCGGGAGGCCGAGGACCCGGGCCCGGCGGCCGTGGCCCGGGCGTTCGCCGGGACCCTCGCGGCTCGCGGGCTGTTCTGCGACCTGCTCGCGCACGCCCCGCTCAACCTCGAACGCCACGTCTCGCTCGACGCGGTGCGTGACTTCAAGCTCGCCACCCGCGCGGCCCGCGAGCCGATCGCCGCAGCCGTCCGGGCGCAGGTGCCCGCCCTGAGCGACCAGGACGTGGTCGACCTGGTCGCCACCGCCGTCTCGCTCGCCGGGGCGATGTGGCAGATCGCGAACCCGGGTGCGGAGGTCGCGGCCCTCTACCGGAGCGACCCGCGCCTCGCCCACGCCGTCATCGAGGTCGAACCCCGGCTGGCCCGCATCCTGACCGCGACGATCGTCGGGCTGGCCGCTGAGGCCGCTTCCGCACGGGACTGACCGCCCGGGCGCGCCCTCGACAGGAGCGGACCACCGCTGGTCAGGACGGAACCTCTCGCGGATCCCGAGTGGCCGGCCGGACGGCCTGTGGAGCCGGCCCCGACGATCGCTGGAGCCCGCTCGCCAGGGCTCCGGCGATGCGATTCCCTGATGGCGGGCCGGAGACCGACGGTGGGAAACACGCCGAGGCTCCGACTCCGTGCCACCGCACTTCCAGCAGGCCCGGCCTGCGGTGAACAGCCTTCCAGGACTTTCCAGGACAGCGGATCAAGGGAGAACGCGCGTGAAGATCAGCCGGAAGCTCGTCGTCAGCGCCGTCGCCGGCGGCATCCTCGCCGGGACCGTCGCGCTCGCCGCGCCGGCCAGCGCCGAGGTCAAGCCGATCGACTGCGGTGCCGCCCAGGGCCGCGGGGTGACCGTCTACTCCGGTGGCCCGAACAACTACCACGCGGTGCGCTGCTTCGGTTTCACGGGCAGCGGCTCCCAGACGCTCAGCGTCTGGATGACCGGCACCTCCGCCGTGGGCTCGGGTGTGAACACCGGTTACACCAACTACTACACCAGCGGCGGCCGTGACACCGGCGCGCGCTTCAACCCGTGGAGCATCACGCCCTACATCGACATGAACTCGACCACGTACTCGGTCAACATCTGGTCCTAGTCTCCACCGCGGCGGGCGCCGGGCACGGTCCCGGCGCCTGCCGCCGCTCCCAGGGACGGTTCGTCATGAACGCATTGCGCGGTACGACCCGACGCGCGGCCGGGCTGCTCGCCCTGGCGGTGTCGGTCGCGGTGTCGGCGGCGGCCGTCGCGGGTTGCGGCCCGGCCTCCGGCGGCGGCGCCGTGGCGGCGGTGCCCGCCATCGGCCCCGTCGCGACCATCACGACGGTGGAGCAGATCGTCCGGCCCATCGACACCTACCTGGTGACCCCGCAGCAGGTCACCACCCTGCAGGCCGCCGCGAACGCCCTGAACGCGCGGTGCATGCGGGAGTTCGGACTGCCGCCGGTGGCCTCCGACCTCATCGGGTTCGACGAGCAGGCCCTGCGGTACGACCGCACGCACGCCCCGCTGTACGGCTTCTTCGACCCGGAGCGGGCCGCCGTGAGCGGGTACGACCGGGTCCCCGCCCGGTCCGCGCCGGCCGCGCCCGTACCCGCGGCCGCACCGCCCTCGCCGGAGACGATGACGGTGGAGCACGGGGTGGACCCGACCGGGAAGGCGGTGCCCGCGTACGCCGGCAAGGCCGTTCCGGCCGGCGGCTGCAAGGGCGAGAGCACCCGCGGCGCGGGTGGTGCGCTCCCGCTGCCCGACCCGCAGGCCCTGCCGGACCACGGCCCCGGGGTCCCCACCGGCGATCCGCGCGTCCGCGCCGCCTTCGCCGCGTGGAGCTCCTGCATGGCGACCAAGGGCTACCGCTACCCGACGCCGCAGGACGTTCTGGCCGACACCTCCCTGCTGCCGGGGACGGCCGAGGTGAACGGCGTGGTGTCCGTCCGGCACTCGGCGCGGGAGCTCCGGCAGGCCTCCGACGACGTGGCGTGCAAGGTGTCGACCAACCTGGTCGGCATCTCGCTGGCCGTGCAGTCCGCCTACGACACCCGGTACGTCGAGAGCCACGGCCCGGCGCTGGCGGAGTACCGGCAGCGGATCGAGGACCGGGTCCGCGCGGCGGAGCGGATCCTCGGCGAGCAGGCCGAGGGCTGAGCCCGCCGGCTCAGCGGCCGGTGAGCAGTCCGGCCACCAGGGAGCGCAGCCCGTCCTCGTAGGTGTCCTCGGCGGTCAGCCGCTCCCAGTGCTCGCCGACCTCGGCGAGCCGGGGCAGTGCGACCGGGTCGAGTCCGGCGAAGACCTGTTCGCGGTAGGTCGGGCGGTCGTCCGCGGCGCGGCGGCGGGCTGCCGTCGCCCGGACCACGATCTCGCCGGCGGTGTAGTACCAGATCGCCCGGTAGCCCTGCACGGCCCGTTCGGGCGGGAGCCCGCAGTCGACCAGGCCGTCGACGATCTGCTCGACGAACCACAGGGCGTGGGTGGACATCAGGTCGTCGGCCGTCAGGACCTCCACGATCCAGGGGCAGGCGGCGAGCGCCCGGTGGATGGCGGCGGCCGCGGTGACGACCCGCTCGCGCGGCTCGGCCGGCAGCCCGGTGGGCGTCAGGGTGCGGGCGGCGTGGTCGTCCAGCAGCAGGACGAGCAACTCCTCCTTGTCGCGGACGTGGTGGTAGAGGGCCATCGGCGTGCTGCCGACCTCGGCGGCCAGGCGACGCATCGTCAGCTTCCCGACGCCCTCCTCGGTCACGATCCGGCGGGCCGCGCCGACGACCTCCTCGCGGGAGATGCGGGGAGGGCGGCCGGTGGCCTTGCGCGGTGCGGCGGGCTGCTGCGTCATGCCCCCATCATCCCCCGGCGCTCGACAGCGGAGATCGTCCGGGGTAGTTTCCTTACATGTACAAAAACTCGTTACGCCCCGGCCTGGTGCTGGCGGCGGTGACCGTCGCGCAGTTCGTCTTCGCGCTGGACATGTCGGTGGTCAACGTCGCCCTGCCCGCGATCCGCACCGCCCTGGGATTCGCACCACTCGACCTGTCCTGGGTCGTGCACGTCTACGCACTCACCTTCGGCGGCCTCCTGCTGCTCGGCGGCCGCGCCTGCGACCTCTACGGCCGGCGGCGCCTGCTCGTCACCGGCCTGGCCGTCTTCGGACTCTGCTCCCTCGCGGGCGGGCTGGCCCAGGAGCCATGGCAACTGGTCGCCGCCCGCGCCGGCCAGGGCATCGGCGCCGCGGCCGCCGCCCCGGCCGCGCTCGCGATGCTCACCACCACGTTCACCGAGGGCCCCCGCCGGGTCCGCGCGCTCGGCGTGTGGAGCGCGGCCAACGCGGCGGGCGGCGCCCTCGGCGTCCTCGCGGGCGGACTGCTCACCGAGTACGCGAGCTGGCGCTGGGTCATGCTGGTCAACCTGCCCGTCGTGGCGGTGGCCCTCGCGCTGCTCCCCGCGGCCGGGCCCGCCGGCGGACGGCCCGTCGGCGTACGGTCCTCCGGCGGACGGCCCGTCGGCGTACGGTCCTCCGGCGGACGGCCCGTCGGCGTACGGTCCTCCGGCGAACGGCCCGTCGGCGTACGGTCCGCCGAGGAACGGTCCGCCCGACGGGAGCGGCCGGACGTGCCCGGCGCCGTCCTCGCGACCGGGGGAGTGGGGCTGCTGGTGTTCGGCGTCGTCCGGACCGAGGCCCGGGGGTGGACCGCCCCGGCCACCCTGGCCACGCTCGCCGCCGCGGCCGTACTGCTGGCCGCCTTCGTCGTCACCGAAACCCGGGCGCCCGCACCGCTGTTGCGCCTCGGCCTGCTGCGCAGCCGCTGGGTCGCCGGGGCCAACCTGCTGGTGTTCCTGGCCGCCGCAGGGCAGTTCACCGCCTTCTACTTCGTCTCCCTCTGCCTGCAGCAGGTGCTGGGCCTGGGCGCGGCGGCCACCGGTGCCGCGTTCCTGCCCTTCTCGGCAGGGCTGGTCGCGGGCACCGTCGTCGCCA
The DNA here is from genome assembly GCF_044541955.1 of Kitasatospora sp. NPDC085464. Classification (NCBI taxonomy): domain Bacteria; kingdom Bacillati; phylum Actinomycetota; class Actinomycetes; order Kitasatosporales; family Streptomycetaceae; genus Kitasatospora; species Kitasatospora sp. NPDC085464. The sequence goes on along the minus strand of NZ_JBITTM010000004.1, from coordinate 159,488 downwards.
CCCGGGTCACGGCGGCCCGCGGCCCGCGCGCCGCGCTCGTACCCGGCGCCCTCCTGGCCGCCGCGGGCCTGGCCTGGTTCGCCGGCATCAGCCCTGACGGCGGGTTCCTCACCGACGTCCTCGGCCCGTCCCTCGTGACCAGCATCGGCACCGGGCTGGTGCTCGCGCCGGTCGCCGCCGCCGCGACCACCGGCATCGCCGCGCACGAAGCCGGCCGGGCCTCCGGGCTGCTCAACAGCTCGCGCCAACTCGGCGGCTGCGTCGGGCTGGCCGCCCTCGCCACCGTCGCCGCCCACCGCACCGGAACCTCCACCGACCCCGGCGCGCTCAACGACGGCTACGCCGTGGGGCTGGCCGTCTGCGCCGCCCTCTTCGTCCTCGCGGCGGTCGTGGCGACCGTCGTGCTGCCCCGCCGCCGGCCGGACACCCCCGGCCCCCGACCCGCCGCCCCGGCGGAGAAGCAACCGGAAGGAACCCCCGCATGACGACGACCCCGACCACCGCGGTCGACCTCTTCGCCTCGGCCCTGCACATCCACCCCGACGGGAACGTCCTGGCCACCGGACGCCGGATGACCGGCGGCGACCCCGGCGCCTGGCAGGTCGCCACCTTCCACGTGGAGACCGACGCCGACGTCCACGCCGACCACTGGGAGATGCACCCAGCGGCCGAGGAAGCGGTCTGCTGTCTGACCGGCGGAGTCCGCGTACACTTCCGCCCCGCCGCGCCCGGGGACGCCGAGGAGACGGTACGGCTGACGGCCGGCCGCGCGGTCATCGTCCCGCGGGGCCGCTGGCACCGCCTGGAGCTCGACGCCCCCAGCGACCTGATGTCGATCACCCTGCGCACCGGCACCCGCCTCGAACGGCGCAGCGACACCCGCCTCGAACGGCGCACCGGCTCCCACTGAACCGGAGGCCGCCGGCCACGCGGCAGCGGCGCCCCGGAACGCCGCGAAGCCCGTGGTACCGCGGTACTACGGGCGCGCCGATGATCGGCCCCCGGTACCACGGTCCGGGCCGTCCCCGCCCCCTAGCGTGGAAGACCAGGGCGGCCGGGACGGCCCGGCCCCGGAGCACAGGGATGACCGATGATCGAGGCGCACCAGCTGACCAAGCGGTACGGCGAGAAGACGGCCGTCGACCGGCTGGACTTCACGGTCCGGCCCGGTACGGTGACGGGCTTCCTCGGGCCCAACGGGGCGGGCAAGTCCACCACCATGCGGATGATCGTCGGACTCGACGCCCCCACCGGCGGGACGGTCCGCGTCAACGGCCGCCGCTACGCCGAGCACGCGGCGCCGCTGCAGGAGGTCGGCGCGCTGCTGGAGGCCAAGTCGATCCACCCCGGACGCTCCGCCTTCAACCACCTGATGGCCCAGGCCCACACCCACGGCATCCCGCGCCGCCGGGTCGAGGAGGTCATCGAGATGACCGGGCTGCAGTCGGTGGCCCGCAAGCGCGCCGGGGCGTTCTCGCTCGGCATGGGCCAGCGGCTCGGCATCGCCTCGGCCCTGCTCGGCGACCCGGCCACCGTGATGCTGGACGAGCCCGTCAACGGCCTCGACCCCGAGGGCGTCCTGTGGATCCGCAACCTCCTCACCGGGCTCGCCGCCGAGGGACGCACCGTCTTCGTGTCCTCGCACCTGATGAGCGAGATGGCCCTCGTCGCCGACCACCTGATCGTCGTCGGACGGGGCCGGCTGCTGGCCGACACCACCGTGCAGGACCTGGTCCGCGAGGCCGGCGGCGACGTGGTCAAGGTCGCCAGCGCGGACCCGGCCGGGCTGCGCACCGCGCTCGCCGGACCGGGAGTGGAGATCACCGGCCGGGCCGGTTCGGAGGAGCTCCTCGTCAGCGGCCGCACGGCCCGCGAGATCGGCCTCGCCGCCGCCGAGCAGGGCATCGCCCTGTTCGAGCTCACCCCCCGGACGGTCTCCCTGGAGGAGGCGTTCATGGAGCTGACCCGCGACGCCGTCGAGTACCACGGCACCACCACCACTGCCGCCGGCACCACCGGCACCGAGACCACCAGGAGTGTGGCATGAGTACCGTCGCACCCAGCGCCACGTCCGCTCCGACGGACCTGCCCGCCGCCCGCCCCGCGTACAAGGTCACGGCGCTGCGCGTGCTGCGCTCCGAGTGGGCGAAGCTGTGGTCGCTGCGCTCCACCTGGATCACCCTCGGCCTCGCCCTGCTGTTCCTGGTCGCCTTCGGCCTGATCGCCGCGTCCCAGTTCAAGTCGCGGATCAGCGACGGCCGCCCGATGGACCGGGACTTCGCCGCCGCGAGCACGCTCAGCCTGTCGCTGTTCGGCACCAACTTCTCCCAGCTGGCACTCGGCGTCCTCGGCGTGCTGGTCGCCGCCGGCGAGTACTCGACCGGCATGATCCGCTCCACGCTCGCCGCCGTGCCGCGCCGCCTGCCGGTGCTGTGGTCCAAGGCCACCGTGTACGGGGTGATCGCGCTGCTGCTCGGCACCGCCGGCGCGTTCACCGCCTTCCTCGTCGACAGCCGGATCCTCGCGAGCACCCGCGCCGCGATGACCATCTCCGACGCCGGGGTCGTGCGCGGCCTGTTCGGGGCCGGGCTCTACCTCGCGCTGGTCGGCGTGATCGGCGTCGCGCTCGGCGCCCTGCTGCGCTCGGTGGCCGGCGGCATCGCCGTCCTGGTGGCCTCCCTGATGCTGATCCCCGGCCTCACCGCGCTGCTGCCCAGCTCCTGGCAGGACCACATCAGCCCCTACCTGCCCAGCCACGCGGGCCAGGCGATGTTCGCCCTCCAGCACGACGCCACCACGCTCTCGCCGACGGCCGGGCTGGTCGTCTTCCTGGGCTGGACGGTCCTCGCCCTGGCGGGAGCCGCCGTACGCCTGGTGCGCACCGACGCCTGACCCACCCTTCAGGCCCGCGGCACCCGCGGCACCCACGAGGCCCGCGGCACCCGCGGGCCTGAGAGACTCGGAGGGCGGCGTCGGCACGGACCGGCGCCGCTCTCCACGATCCCGGCCGCGAAACCGTCCACGATCCCGGCCCGGATCCCTTCCGCGATCGTCCCCACGATCGCCGAGCGCTTGCAGAACCACGGAGGTGCCCCCGGTGAGCGACCACGTCACCTCCACGGACCCGTCCGCCGGAGCCGAGATCCTCTCCGGCCCGGTGTTCGCGCGCCTGGCCCGGATCGGCCAACGGGTGCGCCAGGCCGACCGCAACCACCCGTGGGTGCTCGACACCGCCGTGGTCGTCGCCGTCTTCGTCGTCTTCTGCCTGCCCGACCTGTTCCCCTGGCACGGCGACGGCGGCCCGCGCGAGCACCGGATCGTCCTCGCCCGGCCGCCGCTGGCCGCGATGCTCGCGCTGCAGGCGGGCCTGGTCGTCCCGCTGCTGTGGCGCCGCCGCCGGCCCACGGAGGCCTTCGTCGCGATCATGGCGGTGTTCGTCCTGCAGTGGTCGCTGGGCGTCGGCCTGCGCGCCGACGCCGCCCTGCTGGTCGCCCTCTACAGCCTGGCCCTGCACGGCCGGCTGCGGCACCTGGCCTGGTCCTGCGGCGCCATGGTCGGCGCCATCGCCCTGGTCGCGGTGGCCGTCTCCGGCGGCGGGCTGCCCGTCGGCGACGCCCTGTTCTTCCTGTTCAGCGCCGCGACGGCGGCCGTCGCCCTCGGCATCGCGGTCCGCATCCGGCGCGCCCAGCTCGCCGGACTGCGCGAACGCGCGGCCCGCCTGGAGATCGAACGCGACCAGCGCAGCCGACTCGCCGCCGCCACCGAGCGCGCCCGGGTGGCCCGCGAGATGCACGACATCATCGGCCACAACCTGTCCGTCATCGTCACCCTCGCCGACGGCGGCGCCTACGCGGCCCAGGCCGCCCCCGAACGCGGCCGGGAGGCCCTGCAGCTGATCGGCGACACCAGCCGCCAGGCTCTCGGCGAACTGCGCCGGATGCTCGGCGTCCTGCGGGAGCAGGGCGAGGAGACCGCCGAGTTCACCCCGCAGCCCGGCATCGCCGACCTCGACGGGCTGTGCGCCCGCATCCGCGCCGCCGGCCCCCAGGTGGTCTACACCGCCGCCGGAGACCTCGGCCACCTCGACCGGGGCATGCAGCTGATGGCCTACCGCATCGTCCAGGAGTCGCTCACCAACGCCCTCAAGCACGCCGGCCCCGACACCCGGGCCCACGTCACCCTGAGCGCCGGCACCGACGGCCTGCGGGTCCGCGTCCAGGACAGCGGCCCGCCCCCCGGCGTGCGCACCCCCGCCCACCCCGGCGGCGAGGGCCAAGGCCTCGCCGGCATCCGCGAACGCGCGGCGCTGTACGGCGGCAGCGTCACGGCCGGACCGGGCCCCGGTGCAGGATGGACCGTGGAGGCCGTACTCGACCTCACCCCCGACCCGACAGGCGGCCCGACGTGACCACCGTCCTCATCGTGGACGACCAGCCACTCCAGCGCTACGGCTTCCGCATGCTGCTGGAGAGCCAACCCGACACCGAGGTGGTCGGCGAGGCCGCCCACGGCGCCGAGGCCGTCCGGCTGACCGCCGACCTGCGGCCCGACGTCGTGCTGATGGACATCCGGATGCCCGGCATGGACGGCATCGACGCCACCCGCCGGATCGTCGCCACCGGCGGCCGCTCCCGCATCCTCGTGCTGACCACCTTCGACCTCGACGAGTACGCCCACGCCGCCCTGCGCGCCGGAGCCAGCGGCTTCCTGCTCAAGGACGCCCGCCCCGAGGACCTGCTCTCCGGGATCCGCTCCGTCGCCGAGGGCGACGCCGTCGTCGCACCCGCCATCACCCGCCGACTGCTCGACACCTACGCCCACCACCTGCCGGTCCGCCCGCCCGGCGCGGCGCCCGTCGCAGACCCGCAGCTGGAGGCCCTGACCGAGCGCGAACGGGAGATCCTCGTCGCCATCGCCCACGGCTGGACCAACGGCGAGATCGCCGCACGCCTCGTCCTCGCGGAGTCGACCGTCAAGACGCACGTCAGTCGGGTCCTGGCGAAGATCGGCGCCCGGGACCGCGTGCAGGCGGTGATCTTCGCGTACGACCGCGGGCTGACGCGGCCGCAGCCGCCGGTCTGAGCCGCCGCGGGCGCCACCGGCGGTCGGGCGTCCGGCGAGCGGTCCGGGGGTGCGGGCCGCGAGGGCGGCCCGAGCGGGTCAGGCTGCGCCGCCGGTGTCCGGAGGTGCGGCGGTGGGCTGGAGCGGGTGCAGGACCACGGCGCCGATCGCGAGCCATCCGGCGGCGAGGAGCCAGCTGCCGAGGACGTCCAGGGGCCAGTGCACCCCGAGGTAGATCCGGCTGAGGCCGACCACCAGGGTGAACACGGCGGCCCACCCGGCGGCGGCCCGGGCCGCCGCCGGGTGGGCCCGGGCGACGGCCAGGGCGAGCAGGCCGGAGCTGACGGCGGAGGTGAAGGAGTGGCCGGACGGGAAGGAGAACCCGGACGCGTCCGTCGCCCACTCCGCCTGGGGCGGCCGGGGCCGTCCGCAGGCGTGCATCACGCCCAGCCGTAGGAGCTGGCCCGCGATCAGCCACAGCACCGGCGCCGCCAGCTGGAGGGCGGTTCGGCGGACGGGCCGCGGCGCGGGCGTGGCGCGGACGCTGACGGCCCCGGCGGCCAGGGCGAGGAGGTAGGGCACCACGGCGCTGCCGAGCCGGGTGAGTGCGACGGCCGAGCTCCGGGCGACCGCCGGGCGGTGGTCGGCGGCCCAGTCGGCGGCCGCCCGCTCGAAGGGGAACGGCGCCCAGGCGCGGGTGGCCAGCAGCACGGCGAGGGCGGTGAACAGCGCGGCGGCGACGCCCGCGACGAGGAGCCACCGTCGCCTGGCGCGGGCCTCCGGCGCGGCGGGCCGGGGCGGGCGCACGGTCCTCGGCGGTCGGTTCATCGGGTACGACGCCTTTCCTCGGGGCCGGGAGCCTGCCGCTGCCGCCGACCGGGCGGACGGCGGCACCGTCCCCATGCTCGCGGCGACCACCGCCCGGCTGGGCGCTGCCACGCCCGGTCGGCTGCGCCCGCCCGACGGCGCCGCCGACGGCATTGGACACCCCGACGCCGACGCCGACGCCGACCGCTCAGCCGGTCACCGGGATCCCCGCGTGTCGCAGGGCGGAGCGGGCCGCGTGGATTCCGCACAGGCCGTGGACGCCGGCGCCGGGTGGGGTGGCGGCGGAGCAGAGGTGGACGCCGGGGATGCCGGTGGCGTACGGGTCGAGGGCGGCGCGCGGGCGCAGGACGGTCTGGCGGGCGGTGTTGGCGCCCGTGCTGATGTCGCCGCCGACGAGGTTGGGGTTGTGGCGGGGCAGGTGGCGGGTCGGCAGGGTGGTGGTCGCCAGCACGCGCTCGCGGAACCCGGGCGCGAAGCGTTCGATCTGGGCGAGGACCGCCCAGGAGGCGTCCCCGTCGAAGCCGTGCGGCACGTGGGCGTAGGCGTACACGGGGTGGACGTCGCCGCGGGAGCGGCCGGGGTCGGCGAGGTACTGCTGGGCGACCAGGACGAAGGGGCGTGCGGGCAGCCGGCCGCGGGCGGTCTCCCGTTCGGCGTGGGCGACTTGCTCCAGGGTGCCCCCGAGGTGCACGGTGCCGGCCCGGCGGCAGTCCGGGTGGCGCCACGGGACGCCGCCCTGGACGGCGAAGTCCATGCGGAACGCCGCGGGCCCGTACCGCCAGCGCCGGTAGGCGCGCCGTACCCGTGGGGGCAGCCGGTCGCCGCAGAGGTCGGCGGCCGCGCCGGGCGCGACGTCCAGCAGGACGATCCGGCAGGGCGGCAGGTCGGCCAGTGCGCGGACCGGGTGTCCGGTCTCGATGCGTCCGCCGAGTTCGGCGAGCCGCGCCGCGAGGGCCGCGGTGATCCGGCCGGAGCCGCCCCGGGCGACCGGCCACCCGCGGTGGTGCGCGGCGGCGAGGAGGAGCAGGCCGACGGCGGAGGTGAGGGGCCGGTCGAGCGGGCGGAAGGCGTGTGCGGCGGCGCCGGCGAACAGGGCCCGGGCCCGGGCGGTGCGCCAGGTGCGGGCGAGCAGCGTGGCGGGCAGGGCGGCCCGTCGGCCGAAGTCGGCGAGCAGCAGGGGGTGCCGGGGGAACCGCAGCAGGGGGCGCAGTACGTCCTCGGCCAGGGCGTCGAAGTGCTCGCCGGGCCGGGCGAACACCCGCAGCCAGGCGTCGGCGTCGGCGCCGAGGGCGCGGGCGGTGTCGCGGACCGATCGCACGGCCGCGGCCGCCTCCCCGCCGTCGAGCGGGTGCGCCAGGTCGACCTCGGGCCAGGCCCACTCCAGTCCGTGCCGGGTGAGGTCGGGGGAGCGCAGCAGTGGGGAGGCCACGCCGAACGGGTGCACCGCCGAGCAGTGGTCGTGCAGCAGGCCGGGCAGGGTGCTCTCGCCGCTGCGGGCGCCGCCGCCGATCTCCTCGGCGGCCTCCAGCACGGTGACCGTGAGGCCGTGCTCGGCGAGCGTGACGGCGCCGGCCAGGCCGTTGGGCCCGGAGCCGACGACGACGGCATCGGTCATGTGCTGCCTCCCGGTGAACCTTCTCCCGGGACCCATGATGATCCCCGGTGTCCGTCTCCGCCGAGCCGCGCCGAGCCGTGCCCGCGCCGTGTTCGAGCTGAGCCGTCGTCACTTCCGGTGGAGCACCGCCGTGTACGGTCCGGCACCGGTCCGGAACCGACGGTCGACGCAGGACACGTTGTGTCCTATGGTGGACATCGTGTCCTCGCCGAGGCGCTCCCGGAGGTCCGGCCGGCGCGGGTCGCTACCGTGCGCTGCCCGCTGCCCGCTGCCCGCTGCCCGCTGCCCGCTGCCGTGCACTGCCCGCTCCGCTGCGCCTCCGCCCCGCCCCGCAGGGCCGAACACCCCTGGGAAGTGAAGGAGAACCACGGCATGGCCGACACGTTCGAAGCGGACAAGTCCGAGCTGGTGGACCTCGCCCGCCGCCGGATGCAGGCCGCGATCCCCGACAGCGGCTGGACGGTGCGCCAGAAGCTCGCGCTGACCTGCCGCATCCTGTTCGACGCCGGGCACGACTCCGGCCTGGCCGGGCAGATCACCGCCCGGGCCGAACGCCCGGGCACCTACTACACGCAGCGCCTGGGACTCGGCTTCGACGAGATCACCGAGTCCAACCTGCTGCTGGTGGACGAGGACCTCGACGTCCTGGAGGGCGACGGGATGGCCAACCCGGCCAACCGGTTCCACAGCTGGGTCTACCGCGCCCGACCGGACGTCAACTGCATCATCCACACCCACCCGCTGCACATCTCCGCGCTGTCCATGCTCGAAACCCCGCTGGTCGTCTCGCACATGGACACCTGCCCGCTGTACGACGACTGCGCGTTCCTGGAGAAGTGGCCCGGCATCCCGGTCGGCAACGAGGAGGGCGAGATCATCGCGGCCGCGCTCGGCGACAAGCGCGCGCTGTTGCTGGCCCACCACGGCCAGCTGGTCGCCACCGGGACCGTCGAGGAGGCCTGCACCCTGGCCCTGCTCTTCGAACGGGCCGCGAAGCTCCAGCTGCTGGCGAGCGCCGCGGGGAGGATCCAGGAGATCCCCGAGCTGCTGGCGCAGGAGGCGCACGACTGGATCTCCACCCCCAAGCGCGGCCAGGCGAACTTCGCCTACTACGCCCGCCGCGCACTGCGCGCCGGACACGGCGACGCCGTGGACCACCTGCCCGCTGCCGCCCCCACCCGGAAGGACTCCTGAGATGGCCGCGACCGTCCTCGACGGGATCATCGCCTACCCGGTGACCCCGTTCTCCCGCACCGACGGCAGCCCGGACCTCACCCGGCTCGCCGAGCTGATCGAGCGGCTGGTCGCCTCCGGCTGCCACGCGATCGCCCCGCTGGGGTCCACCGGCGAGAGCGCCTACCTCGACGACCGGGAGTGGTTCGACGTCACCGAGGCGTCGGTCGCCGCCGTCGCGGGCCGGGTGCCGACCGTGGTCGGCATCGCCGACCTCACCACCCGCAGCGCCGTCCGCCGGGCCCGGTACGCCGAGCAGGTCGGCGCCGACGTGGTGATGGTGCTGCCGCTGTCCTACTGGAGGCTGGACGAACGGGAGGTCACCCGGCACTACGAGGAGATCGCCGGCGCGATCGGCATCCCGCTGATGGTCTACAACAACCCGGCCACCGCCGGGGTGGACCTCCCGCCGGAACTCCTGCACCGGCTGGTCGACCGGGTGGAGAACATCACCATGGTCAAGGAGAGCAGCGGCGACATCCAGCGGATGCACCGGCTCGCCCAACTGTCCGACGGCGCCCTGCCGTTCTACAACGGCTCCAACCCGCTGGCGCTGGAGGCCTTCGCGGCCGGCGCGGCCGGCTGGTGCACGGCGGCGCCCTGTCTGATCCCGGAGCTCACCCTGGCCCTGTACCGGGCGGTGCGCGCCGGAGCGCTGGACACCGCCCGGCAGGTCTTCTACCGGCAGCTGCCGGTGCTGCAGTTCCTGACCGGCGGCGGCCTGCCGACCACGGTCAAGGCGGGCCTGGCGCTGCGCGGCCTGGACGTCGGCGAGCCGCGGCGGCCGCTGCTGCCGCTGGCCGGGGAGCGGGCGGAGCGGCTGGCCGCGCTGCTGGCCGAGGCGGGCGCCGGCGCGCCGGCCTGAGCCCGCGCGCCGGGCGTCACCGCCGTCCGTCGGACCCGTCGTGCGTCAGGGCAGCGTGGGGACCCGGTCCGACGGGCCGGCCGGGTCGTCGTGGATGACCACGAGGATCTCGGCCGGCTCCGCCCCGGTGCTCCGACAGCGGTGCGGCAGCGCGGAGTTGAAGTAGACGCTGTCCCCGGGGCCGAGCCGTACGGTCCGCTCGGGGAACTCCAGCTCCGCGGTGCCCGCGTGGACGAACAGGAACTCCTCGCCCGCGTGGGACTTGTACGCCGAGCCGGTCGCGTCGGTCGGCGGGTACATCACGAACGGCACCATCTGCTTGCCGCTGAGGCCGGTCGCGATGCCCTCGTAGTGCGGGGTGCCCGGGCCGGTCCCGCCGGCGATCGGGGTGCGTTCGCCGGCGCGTACGACGGTCACCAGCTCGGGCTCCACCTCGTCCGAGAACAGCCGGCCGACGTCGACGCCCAGGGCGTGCGCCAGTTTGAGCGCGGTGGAGATGGACGGGTCGCTGAGACCCCGTTCGACCTTGGAGAGGTAGCTCTTGGTGACGCCGACCTGCTCGGCGAGCGCCTCCAGACTGAGCCGGTTCTGCTTCCGCAGCACCCGCAGTCTGCTGCTCATGCGCCACCTCTCACCCGCGGAATCGTCCGGTCCATCATCCCATCGCGGACGCACGGGCCGTCGGGGTGGTCCCGGTGCTCAGGCCTCGCTGGACGCGGCCACGGCGGTGGCGGTCAGGAGCAGCCAGGCGAGCCCGGGGATCACCAGGGTGACGATGAGCGGCCACTGGGCCAGGCAGAGGATCAGGGCCCCGATGTAGGTGGGGAAGAAGATCGAGACGGCGGCGACCACCGGGGTCCCCAGGTAGCTGTCGCGTGGCCAGGCCAGGCCGTACGCGGTCAGGGCCGTCCCGGCGCCGACCAGGAGGGCCACCTTGAGGGTGGACAGCCAGGGGATGTCGGGGGTCGAGGCGCGGTGCCCGTGCCAGGAGACCTCGACCGGCCGGCCGTTCCAGACCTTCACGTCCACGTCGGTTCCGATCTTCGCCTCCCGGTAGAAGGCCTCGCCGACGCTGAAGGTGCGGCCGGGTGCGGTCTCGCGCGCCACGGTCAGGTCGTAGGTGGTGGAGTCGCTGCTGTTGTCGACCTTCCGTGCCGTCACCTTGCCGGTCTCGTGGCGTACGCAGGGGGCGCCGGGCGCGGCGGCGGCCGTGCCGCAGGCCGGGGCGGCGCGGTAGGCGTCCACCGAGCGGTAGGCGTCCACGAACCAGCTGAAGGCGAAGAGGACGGTGGCCAGGCCCGCCGCCACGAGCAGCGCCCGGGCCAGGCCCCGGGCGATCACCCAGTGGAGCCGGGGCCGGCCGGGCGGCCTCGCGTCCTCGATCCGTGCGTTCATCGAACCCCCTCGATCCCGTCCTGGGCACCTCCCCGATGCCCAGCAGGGATGATTCCAGGGAGCTTCCCGGCGGGGGAAGTCAATTCGAACTCCTTGTAACGCAGTTGTGGAACTTCTGTCGCCGTGGCCGGTCCGCTCAGGGGAGCGCGGCGGCGGTGGCGACCAGCGCGACCCAGCCGAGGAGGGGGATGCCCAGGGTGACGGCGAGCGGCAACGCCATCTGCAGGAGCAGGGAGCCGCCGACGAAGGCGAGGAAGCCGATGCCGAGGCCGGCGCCCGCGCCGCGGCCACGGTTGCGCGAGCGGACCAGGCCATGCACGGTCAGGGCCGATCCCATGGCGGCAGCGAAGCCCGTCGGCGGGTGCCGGACGCCCCCGGGTCCCTCATCCACGTCTCCATCGCCACCCCCACGATCGCGTCCCGGGCACCTCCCCGGGCGCCCAGCGGGATGATTCCAGGGCGGCGGTCGGCGGGGAGCAACTCGGCGCTCTTGTGAAGCAGTTGTGGAAGTCGCGGTGACGGGCTCCGCCGGACGGGCGGCGCGTTCGGGTCGGTACATTGCCGCCATGACGACCTCCGAACCGCTGAGCCCGGTGTCCCGCACCGCCCTGTCCGTCGCCCGGGTCCGGGCCTACGAGAGCTCCCGCCCCGACCCGCTGTTCGTCGACCCGTACGCCGCCGCGTTCGTCACGGCGGCCGACGCGCCGATGCCCGCCACCGGCCCGGGCAGCGACCTCGCCAAGGCCCTGGTCGCGCACGGCATCCTGCGCACCCGCTTCTACGACGACCGCCTGCTCGCCGCCGGGGCCGACCAGGTGGTGCTGCTCGCGGCCGGGCTCGACACCCGCGCGTACCGGCTGGACTGGCCCGCCGGAACCCGGGTGTTCGAGCTCGACCTGGCCCCGGTGCTGGCCTTCAAGGAGCGGGTCCTCGACGGGCTCGGCGCCGTGCCGAGCAGTGGGCGCACCACCCTGTCCGCCGACCTGCTCGACGACGGCTGGCCCGCCCGGCTGGTCGGGGCCGGGTTCGACCCGGCGCGCCGCTCGGCCTGGCTGGCGGAGGGCCTGCTGGTCTACTTCACGCCCGAGGAGGCGGCCGGACTGTTCACGGCGGTCGCCGGCCTGGCCGCCCCCGGCAGCCGGCTGCTGCTGGAGAAGGGCCAGGACGTGAAGGCCACGCCGCACGACCCGGCGCTCGCCCACATCACCGGGCTGTGGCGCGGCGGCCTCGGCCCCGACACCCACGGCTGGCTCGACCGGCACGGCTGGACCACCGCCCTCACCACCCTGGACGGCCTCGGCGAGACGTACGGCCGCCCGCTGTCGCGGCCCACCACCAGGGGCTTCATCGAGGCCGTACGGCGTGCGGACGGCTGACCGCGCCGCCACGGGCCGGCCCGGCCGCCGGGCCCCCGACCCGCTGTCGAACCGCCCCCGGCCGGTCGGGCGTCATGTCCATGCGCTGGTCGATCACCCAGTCCGGGCGCCCGCGCCTGGTGCGTGCGACCACTCGTTCCGCCCGGTCTCGCGTTGCTTCAATCGCCGTGTCGATCAATCGAGGACGGTGACGGAACGTGGACCTGAACACGGTGGTGGAGCTGCGCGACGCGCGGCGGCGCGGGCCCTGGCGCCAGGGGGACGCCTGGCTCGGCGGCGGGACGTACCTGTTCTCCGAGCCGCAGCCGCACATCCGCCGGCTGATCGACCTCAGCCGGATGGGCTGGGAGCCGGTGCGGCTGACCCCCGACGGCGACCTGGAGATCGCGGCCACCTGCACGATCGCCCAACTGCCGCGCTTCGCCGAGGCCCTGGACCGGCCGGCGGCCCCGCTGGTCGAGCAGTGCTGCCGGGCCTTCCTCGCCTCCTGGAAGATCTGGCACATGGCCACCGTCGGCGGCAACCTGTGCAACGGGCTGCCCGCCGGGCCGATGATCTCGCTGACCGCCGCGCTGGACGGCGTCTGCACCCTGCTCGCCCAGGACGGCGCGGTGCGCGAACTGCCGGTCGAGGACTTCGTCGTCGGCGCCGGGGTGAAGGACCTGCGCCCCGGCGAACTGCTCCGCTCGATCCGCCTGCCCGCCCGGGCCCTGGCGCGGCGCACGGCGTTCCGGCAGGCCTCCCTCTACGGGCTCGGCCGGTCCGCCGCGCTGATCATCGGCACCCGCGACCCGCTCGACGGCGAGCTGGTGCTGACCGTCACCGCCTCCACCGTGCGCCCGATCCGGCTGCGCTTCCCGCTGCCGCCGAACGCGGCGGCGGTGCACGAGGCGATCGCCCGCGGGATCGAGCCGCAGGAGTACTTCGACGACATCCACGGGCACCCGGCCTGGCGGCGGCACATGACCTTCCGGCTGGCCGAGGAGATCCGCCGCGAGATCGTCCAGGAGCACCGCAGCGGTGAGGAGGACGCACGATGAGCTTCTCCGTCCGGGTCAACGGCGAGGACTTCGACGCCGAGCCGCGCGCCGGCCAGTGCCTGCGCACCTACCTGCGCGAACGCGGCTGGTTCGGGGTGAAGAAGGGCTGCGACGCCGGGGACTGCGGCGCCTGCACCGTCCAGGTGGACGGCGAGCCGGTGCACAGCTGCCTCTACCCGGCGCTGCGCGCCGGGGGCCGCGCCGTCACCACCGTGGAGGGACTGGCCGAGGAGGGCGGTGAACTCCACCCGCTGCAGCAGAAGTTCCTGGACGCCCAGGGCTTCCAGTGCGGCTTCTGCACGGCCGGCATGCTGATGACGGCCTCGGCCCTCGACGAGGAACAGCTCGCCGACCTGCCGCGCGCACTGAAGGGCAACCTGTGCCGCTGCACCGGCTACCGGGCGATCGAGGACGCCGTCCGCGGCGTGCGGCACACCGAACGGCCGTGCGCCGGCCAGGCCGTCGGCCGCAGCCTGGGCGCCCCCGCCGGTCCCCAGGTGGTGACCGGCACCGCCCGCTACACCTTCGACGTCGACGTCCCGGGCCTGCTGCACATGAAGCTGCTGCGCTCGCCCCACCCGCACGCCCGGATCGTCGCCGTCGACACCGGGGACGCGCTGCGCGTCCCCGGCGTGGTCGCGGTGTTCACCCACGAGGACGCGCCGGACACCCTGTACTCCTCGGCCCGCCACGAGCACCCGACCGAGGACCCGGACGACACCCGGCTGCTGGACGACACCGTCCGCTTCGTCGGCCAGCGGGTGGCCGCCGTCGTCGCCGAGAGCGAGGGCGCGGCCGAGGAGGGCTGCCGGCGGATCGTCGTCACGTACGAGCCGCTCCCGTACGTGCTCGACCCGGACGAGGCGATGGGCCCGGGCGCCCCGGTGATCCACCCCAAGGGCCCGGAGTCCCGGATCGCCCGCCCGCAGGACAACGTCTGCGGCGAGGCGCACGGCGAACTGGGCGACGTCGAGCAGGGCTTCGCCGAGGCCGACGTGGTGTACGAGGAGACGTTCCGGACGCAGCGGGTGCAGCACGCCAGCCTGGAGACGCACGGCTGCGTCGCCTATTTCGAGGAGAACGAGGAGACCGGCGAGGAGCGGGTCGTGGTGCGCTCCTCCACCCAGGTGCCCTTCCTGACCCGGCGGGCCCTGTGCGACCTGCACGGCCTGCCGATGGACAAGGTCCGGGTGGTGGCGGGCCGGGTCGGCGGCGGGTTCGGCGGAAAGCAGGAGATGCTCACCGAGGACATCGCGGTGCTGGCGGCGCTGCGCCTGCACCGGCCGGTCAAGCTGGAGTTCACCCGCGCCGAGCAGTTCTTCGGCGCCACGACGAGGCACCCGTTCACCGTCACCGTCAAGCTCGGCGCCAGGAGCGACGGCACCCTGACGGCCCTGCAGTTCCGGGTCGTCGCCAACACCGGCGCCTACGGCAACCACGGGCCGGCGGTGATGTTCCACAGCATCGGCGAGTCGATGGGCGTCTACCGGGCGCCGCACAAGAAGGTCGACGCCTACTCCGTCTACACCAACGCGGTGCCCGCCGGCGCCTTCCGCGGCTACGGCTTCGGCCAGGTCACCTTCGCCGTGGAGTCGGCCATGGACGAACTCGCCCGCCGCCTGGGCATCGACCCGCTGGTGCTCCGGGAGAGGAACGTCATCGGGCCCGGCGAGCACATGGAGGGCCCGCTCGGCGAGGAGGAGGACCTGCACATCGCCTCGTACGGGCTCGACCAGTGCCTGCGGGTGGTCCGCGACGCCCTCGCGGACGACACCAGCGCCGAACTCGCCCCCGAGGGCTGGCTGGTGGGCCAGGGCTTCGCCATGGCGGCCATCGCCTGCGGCCCGCCCGGCGGCCACATCGCCGACGCCACGGTGAAGCTGCTGGCCGACGGCACGTACGACATCGCGGTGGGCACCGCGGAGTTCGGCAACGGCACCACGACGGTGCACAAGCAGATCACCGCCGGCGCGCTGGGCACCACCGTGGACCGGATCGCCGTCCGGCAGTCCGACACCGACGTCGTCAAGCACGACACCGGCGCGTTCGGCTCGGCCGGTACGGTGGTCGCGGGCAAGGCGGTGATGAAGGCCGCCAACGCGCTCGCCGAGCGGATCCTCTCCTTCACCGCCGAGTACGCCCGCACCCCGCGCAGCCTGCTGCCGCTGACCGCCGAGGCGGTGGAGTGCGACGGGCGGACGGTGCCGCTCAAGGAGGTGTACGAGGCCGCGCACGGGCAGGGCGTGGAGCTCGGCGCCGACGGCCACTTCGGCGGCTCGCCGCGCTCGGTGGCGTTCAACTCCCAGTGGTTCCGGATCGCGGTGGACCCGGACACCGGTGAGATCCGGATCCTGCGCAGCGTCCACGGCGCCGACGCCGGCAGGGTGATGAACCCGCTGCAGTGCCGCGGCCAGGTCGAGGGCGGCGTGGCCCAGGCGCTCGGCGCGACGCTGTTCGAGCAGGTCCTGGTCGACGACCGGGGCGAGGTCACCACGGCCGCGTTCCGCCGCTACCGGCTGCCCGCGTTCGCGGACGTGCCGCGCACCGAGGTGCACTTCACCGAGACCTCCGACGCGATCGGGCCGCTGGGTGCCAAGTCGATGTCGGAGAGCCCGTTCAACCCGGTGCCGCCGGCCTTCGCCAACGCCCTGCGGGACGCCACCGGCATCCGCTTCACCGAGGCGCCGTTCCTGCGGGACAAGGTCTGGCGGGCCCTCGACGAGCACCGGCGGCGGCCCGCGTCACCGTGAGCCGGCCGCGCCGGGCCGGGGGCGGGCCAGGTGCGGGCCGGGGATGGGGCGGTCCACTGTCGGGACCACCGGAGCGCACCCCCGTCCGCCGCCCTGCCGTCAGGCGATCCCACAAGAGCCGAACCGCCCCGTCCGCCTTGTGTTTACGATGCCTGACACGCGTCAGCCATCGCATGTGCGAGACCCCCACTCGTCCATGGTGCACAAGGAGCACAGCATGATCGTCGGAGACCTCCTGGAGCTGGACGACCTCCACATCGAGGTCGCCTGGGCGAGCCCCCACCTGCTCGACCGCGAGGTGACCGGCGTGACCTCCACCGACCTGCAGGACCCGGCCCGCTACCTGCAGCGCGGTGAACTGGTCCTCTCCGGGCTGGTCTGGTGGCGGCCGGGCGAGGGCCAGGCGGCGATGCGCTTCGCCAACGCGCTGCGCATCGCCGAGGTCGCCGCGCTCCTCGCCGGCGAGGGCACCCACGGCACCGTCCCCGCGGAACTGGTCGAGGCCTGCCGCCGGCACGGCATCCCCCTGCTGTCGGTGCCCACCGGCACCAGCTTCCGCTCCGTCACCGACCGCGTCTACCTGCGGCTGGGGGGGGACCTCCAGGCGCACGCCGAGGGGCAGGCGGCCCTCCCGGCCGCCGCCCGGCGCGCCCTGACCCAGCTGCTGCGCGCGCAGGCCTCCCCGGACGAGCTCCTGGAGCGGGCGGTCGCCGACCTCGGACTGCCCGGGTGCTCCCTGACCACCGGCTCCGGCCGGGTCCTGGCCACCTCGGCGCAGCCCCCGGCACACGGCCCGGCACACGGCCCGGCGCACGGCTCCGCGCACGGCCCGGCACTCGCACCGGCCTCCGCTGCGGCGCACACCCCGCCTCGCCGCGCCCCGCGCACCGCCGCGACGCCCGTCCCGGTCGGCCCGCCCGCCGACTCCCCGTTCGACGGCTGGCTGCTGCAGCCGCACACCGAAGCGGGCCCGACCGCGACCGCCCTGCTGCACGGCCTGGCCGAGTTGCTCGCCCCGCTCGCCACCCGCGACCGCGCGACCGCCACCGCCCAGCGCCAGACCGGCACCCGGCTGATCGAACTGCTCGACTCCGGCGCCGACACCGAGGCCGAGGCGGAACGCGCACTCGCCCTCTCCGGCCTGCCCCCGCAGCAGCGGCTCACCCCGGTCGCCGCGCGGATCGACGGCGCACCCGCGACCTGGCCGGCCGCGGCCCTGGCCGAAGCCCTCCACGAACTGCCCGCCCCCTTCGTCGCCGCCCCCGACGGCCGGGGCGGCGCGGTGGCCCTGTCCCCGGCCCCGGAGGACCGGATCGCGGAGACCCTGCAGCGCGTCCTCCCACGCCTGGAAGCCGCCCTGACCGGCGGCAGGCGGCTGCGCCTGGGCATCGGCGCCACCGTCGAACCGCTCGCCCACGAGCTCCGGGCCGCACTCGTCCAGGCCCGCTACGCGCTCGACGTCGAGCCGCCCGGAGCCGTCGGCCGCTGCTCGCGGATCACCTCCCTGGAAGCGCTGCTGCGGGGCGTCCCGGCCGAGATCACCGCAGAGTTCCGCCGTCGGGTCCTCGCACCGCTGATCGAGCACGACCGGGCCAACACCGTCTCCCTGCTGGACACCCTGGACGCCTTCCTCCGGCACAGCGCCTCCTGGTCCAGGACGGCGGAGGCGCTGCACCTGCACGTCAACACGGTGCACTACCGGGTCAAACGGATCGAGGAGCTCACCGGCCGCAGCCTGCTCAAGCTGGAGGACCGCCTCGACCTGTGGGCGGCGCTGCGCTGCACACCGGCCTGACGCCGGGGCGCGGGCCCGCCCGCCGGTCCGCTCAGGCGGCCACCGCCTCGACCACCGACAGCACCGTCGGCGTGGGGAGCACCCGGGACAGCCGCAGCCCGGCCCGGCCGAGGAGCTCCGCGAAGTCGGCCTCGGTGCGCTCGCGGCCGGTGAGGGAGGCCATCATCATCAGGTCCAGGGTCTTCGCCTGGTGCGGCGCGTTGCCCGGCGGGACCACGGCGTCCAGGACCAGGACCCGGCCGCCCGGCCGCAGGGCGCGGCGGCAGTGCCCCAGCAGGGTGACGCAGTCCTCGTCGTTCCAGTCGTGGGTGATCCGCTTGAGCAGGTGGACGTCGCCGTCCGGCACGGAGGCGAAGAAGTCGCCCTCCTGCGGCGTCCAGCGGCCCGCGATCTCCCCGTGCGCCGCCAGCCGGTGCCCGGCGAGCACGTGGGCGCGGTCGTAGAGGACGCCCTCCAGGCCCGGGTTGGCGCGCAGCACCTCCAGCAGCAGGCCGCCGTGGCCGCCCCCGATGTCCACCACCGTGCCGGTCGCCGGGAGGTCGCAGGCGGCCGCGATCAGCGCGTTCTCCGGGTCGGACATCGCCGCCATGCCGACGTGGAAGACGGCGGCCGTCCGCTCGTCCTTGGCGAAGTGGTCGAAGAACGGCACGCCGAAGAGGTTCTCGAAGGCCGTGGTGCCGTCGGTCAGACAGTGCGTCAGCTCCCCGGCGGGGCGCCACATGGTGCGGTCGGTGAGCATCAGGACGGCCGCCCGGACGGAGTACGGGACGCCGCTGCGCAGGGCCTGCCCGGCCGGTGCGAGGGCGAAGCGGCCCTGCGCGTCCTCCGTGACGACGCCCCGGGTGGCGAGCAGGCGCAGCACCCGGTACAGGTTGCGGTCGTCCGTGCCGGTCGCGGCGGCGAGTTCGGCGGGGGTGCGGGGGGCGTCCGCGAGGTGGTCGGCGACCCCGACCTCGGCGGCGGCGCGCAGGGCGGCGGGGAACAGGAAGCCGAGGGCCTCGTCGACGAGGAAGGCGGCGGACTGCCGCAGACCCGCCTCCCGATCGTCCGCAGTGATGCCCGCAGTGATGCCCGACGAGATGCCCGTCGTGATGCCCGCCGTGGTCTCCGCCGTGCTGCCCGCTGCCGTCCCGGGTGGTGCCGCGGGGCGCGCCCCGGCGCCGTCCGCCGCCCCTGCCGCCGTCCGGTCGCCGGTGGTCCGGTCCTCGTCCTGCCGCATGCCGTCCTCCTCCTCGAATCGGCCCCCGCCGGGGGAGACTGCCCAGGAGCGGCCGGACCGAAGCCCGCCGTCACCCGGCCGGGTGGGTCCCGATCGCCCTCGGCGGAAACGGCTTTGACGTTTCGTCAACTTCTGTCAGTCGGAAGCGGGTTCCGGTGGCCAGGTGTCGGCCGCCAGGACGCCGGTGGCGTAGGCGCGGGCGACCAGCGCGGTGCGGTTGGGCACCCGCCAGCGCCGGGAGAGCCGGGCGAGGTGGTAGTTGACGCCGTCCGGGCCGAGCCCGATCTCGCGGGCGATCTGCGCGGTGGTGGCGCCCCGGGCGGCCGCGGCGAGGATCCGGCCCTCGACCGGGCTGACCTCGGCGCGCGGGCCCGGCGACGGCACCACCCGGGGGGCCTCGACGGTGCGCAGCGAGAGCAGCAGGGCGGGGGTCTGCTCCGGGGTGTCGGCGACCAGGTCGACGGTCATCTCGCCGTGCCGCTCGTCACCGCGGGCGGGGATCCAGGAGACCCGGGCCGGGTACTGCGAGCGCCGGTGCATCCGGACGGCCTCGGCGAGCGCCTGCAGGGTGTCGCTGTCCCGGAGGGTGAAGAACTCCAGGATCTTCCGGTCGCGGAACTGCCCCGGCAGCAGGCCGAACTCGGCCGCCATGGCGCGGTTGACGATCAGGGTCCGGCCGCCGAACTCGACCACCGCGATCGGCAGCGGCACGTGGTCCAGCAGGCGCAGCGCCCGGTTGCGCCAGATCACCGCCGCGTCCGGCCGGCTCCCCGGTGCCGGACCGCAGCCCTCGGTCGATCGCATGTCTGCTCCTCCTCCCGTGGCGTCCGCACTCTCGTTGCCCGACGCGCACGTGCGTGGCAGAGCTGACGGTTCGTCGGCAAGTCCGCGGATGTCCCGGGTACTACACAATCATGTAGTGATCACAGCCGGGACTCCCTTCCGGTGGGCGCAGAGTGGGGGGAGCCGAAAAACCATCTGCTGCGGGAGGGACCACCATGACCGAGACCATCACCGAAGCACCGGCCGAGGCAACGGCCGGAGCGCGGGACGGGGCGCGGGTCGAAGCCGGGAGCGGACCCGCCGCCGGGCCCCGGGCCGTCCCCCTGGTGGACATCTCCTCCGCGCCGCCGGTCGCCGCCCCGATGCTGCGGATCATGGAGCTGGCCAGAGAGCACGGCCCGGCCTTCGTCCAGCGGCTGCACGGCCGGGACACCCTGGTGGTCACCGGGCTGGAGCTGGTCGAGGAACTGGCCGACGAGACCCGGTTCACCAAGTCGATCGGCCCGGGCCTGGAGAACGTCCGCCGGTTCACCGGCGACGGCCTGTTCACCGCGTACAACGACGAGCCCAACTGGGCCCGGGCGCACGACATCCTGATGCCCGCCTTCGCCCTCGGCTCGATGCGCACGTACCACCCGGTGATGCTGCGGGTGGCCCGCCGGCTGATCGAGTCCTGGGACCGCCGGGAGGCCGCCGGCCTGCCGGTGGACGTGCCGGGCGACATGACCCGGATGACCCTGGACACCATCGGACTGGCCGGCTTCGGCTTCGACTTCGGCTCCTTCGAGCGGGACGAGCCGCACCCGTTCGTGGACGCGATGGTGCGCTGCCTGGAGTGGGCGATGACCAGGCTCACCCGCGACCCGGAGCAGGACCACGGCGAGCGCGACACCGCCTTCCGGGCCGACGCCGACTACCTGGCCGACGTGGTCGACGAGGTCATCGCCGCCCGCGCGGGCGAGGACGAGCAGGGCCCGGCCGAGGACCTGCTGGCCCTGATGCTCGGTGCGGTGCGCCCCTCGGACGGCACCCGGCTGGACGCCGAGAACATCCGCAACCAGGTGATCACCTTCCTGATCGCCGGTCACGAGACCACCTCGGGCGCCCTGTCCTTCGCGATGTACTACCTCGTCAAGCACCCGGCCGTCCTGCGCGAGGTCCAGCGGGAGGTGGACGCGCTCTGGGGGGACCGGGCCGACCCGGAGCCGTCCTACGAGGACGTCGGACGGCTGCGGTACACCCGCCAGGTGCTCAACGAGGCGCTGCGGCTGTGGCCCACCGCGCCCGCCTTCAGCCGCGAGGCGCGCGAGGACACCCTGCTCGGCGGGCGGATCCCGCTGCGCGCCGGGGAGACCGTCTTCGTGTCGACCCCGATGCTGCACCGCGACCCGGTGTGGGGCGACAACCCCGAGCTGTTCGACCCGTCCCGGTTCGACGCCGAGCCCGAGGCGGCCCGCTCCCCGCACGCCTTCAAGCCCTTCGGCACCGGCGAACGCGCCTGCATCGGGCGGCAGTTCGCCCTGCACGAGGCCACCATGCTGCTCGGCATGCTGGTCCACCGCTACCGGTTGATCGACCACGCCGACTACCGGCTGACCATCAAGCAGACGCTCACCATCAAGCCCGACGAGTTCACCGTCGGCCTCGCCCGGCGCACGCCCGCGCCCACGGCCGCCACCGGGCCGGCGGCCGGCCCGGCCGCGCGCACCGGAGCCGCCGCCGGGCGCCCCGGCCGGGTCCGCCGGGGCACCGGGCTGCTGCTCCTGCACGGCTCCAACTACGGCGCCTGCCGCGAGTTCGGCCGGCAGCTCGCGGAGGCCGCCGCCGACCTCGGCTGCGACACCGCGATCGCCCCGCTGGACGCGTACGCGGACGGGCTGCCCACCGACCGTCCGGTGGTGATCACGGCCGCCTCGTACAACGGGCAGCCGACCGACGACGCGGCCGTGTTCGTCCGCCGCCTCCAGGAGGACGGCGCCGCGGACGGCGTGCAGTACGCGGTGCTCGGCATCGGTGACCGCACCTATGCCGCCACCTACCAGCGCGTCCCCGCCCTGATCGACGACCGGCTCGCCGCCCTCGGCGCGACCCGGCTGGTGGCCCGCGCCGAGGCCGACGCCTCCGGCGACCTGTCCGGCACCGTGCGGCAGTTCACCGAGGACCTGCGCGCCGCCCTGCTGGAGCGGTACGGGGACGCCGACGCCCCCGCCGCGCCGCGCCCGGAAGCCGTGTACACGGTGACCGAGGTGACGGGCGGACCGCTGGCCGCGCTCGCCGCCCGGCACGACATGACCGAGCTGACCGTCACCGCCGTCGAGAGCCTGACCGATCCCGGCCACCCCCGGGTGAAGCGCCTGGTCCGTCTCGCCCTGCCCGCGGGCACCGGCTACCGGACCGCCGACCACCTCACGGTGCTCCCGGCCAACGACCCGGCCCTGGTCGAGCGTGCGGCGAAGCTGTTCGGCGCCGATCCGCGGACCGTGCTCAACATCGTCGCCCACCGGCGCACCGGCCTGACCGTCGACCGCCCGCTGACGGTGCGCGAACTGCTCACCCACCACGTGGAGCTGCAGGACCGCCCGACCGCAGGGCAGCGCGCCGTGCTGGCCGCGCTCAACCCCTGCCCGCCCGAGCAGGGCGCCCTGCGGGCCGTGCCCGAGGACGACCCGCGCACCCTGCTGGACCTCATCGAGGACCACCCGGCCCTGCAGGGCGGCCTGACCTGGCCGGTGCTGCTGGAGCTGCTGCCGCCGATCCGGCCCCGGCACTACTCGATCTCCTCCTCGCCGGCCGCCGGTGCGGACGAGGTGGACCTGATGGTCTCCGTGCTCAGCGCCCCGGCCCGCTCCGGGCGGGGCACCTTCCGCGGCACCGGCTCCGGCCACCTCGCCCGGGTCGCGGTCGGCGACACCGTGCTCGCCCGGGTCCGGCCCTGCCGGGAGGCGTTCCGGATCGGCCACCGCACCCCGGTGATCATGATCGCGGCCGGCACCGGCCTGGCGCCCTTCCGCGGCGCCGTCGCCGACCGCCGTGCGCTGCTCGCCGAGGGTGCCGAACTCGCCCCCGCGCTGCTGTACTTCGGCTGCGACGACCCGGCGGGGGACTACCTGCACCGGGCGGAGCTGGAGGCGGCCGAGCGGGCCGGCGCGGTGTCGATGCGGCCGGCCTTCAGCGAGCGGCCGCAGGACGGGCGGCGCTTCGTGCAGGACCGCCTCGCGGCGGAGGCCGCCGAGGTCTGGCAGCTGCTCGCGGCGGGCGCCGAGGTGTACGTGTGCGGCGGCGGCGCGCGGATGGCGCCGGGTGTCCGGGCGGCCTTCCGGGAGCTGTACCGGGAGCGGACGCCGGGCGCCGACGAGCGGCGGGCGCAGGACTGGCTGCAGGGGCTGGTCGAGGCCGGGCGGTACGTCGAGGACGTGTACGCGGGCTGAGCGCGCCCGCCCGGAACGGCCGTCGGCCCGCTGCATCCGCGCAGCGGGCCGACGGCCGGGCCCGGAGGGCCGGGGCGGGGGTCAGTACACGTGCACCCCGTACGCGGCCAGCGCCGCGTTCGCCGGCTGGAAGAAGGTCGTCCCGCCCACGGTGCAGTTGCCGCTGCCGCCGGAGGTGAGGCCGAGCGCCTTGGTGCCGTCGAAGAGCGGGCCGCCCGAGTCGCCCGGCTCGGCGCAGACGTTGGTCTGGATCAGGCCGCGCACGATGCTGCCGTCGCTGTAGCGCACGGTGGCGTTGAGCCCGGTGACCCTTCCGCTGTGCGTGCCGGTGGTCGAGCCGGTGCGCTTGACCGCCTCGCCGACGACCGCGTTCGGCGCGGAGGTGAAGCCGCCGGGGTGGCTCAGGGCGGAGTTGTCGTAGCGGACCAGCGCGTAGTCGTGACCGGGGAAGACCGAGTTGACGGTCGGTCCGATCAGCGTGGCGTGGGAGGCGTTGGTGTACCACTGCGAGGCGACGTTCCCGCAGTGCCCGGCGGTGAGGAAGTAGTAGGTGCTGCCGCTCATCACGTTGAAGCCCAGCGAGCAGCGGTACTGGCCGCCGTAGATCGCGTCGCCGGCCGAGACCAGCGGGCGGAGGGTGCCGGGGACGCGGCGGACGGTGAGGACGGTGGCGTCGGCGCCGGCGGCCTGGGTGATCCGGTCGAGCGCTTCCGTGGACACGGTGCTGTCGGCGGTCACCACGACGCGTCCGGCGGCCTCGTCGACGTACCACGCGGTGCCGTTGACCTCGGCGTTCAGGACGGCGTCGCTGATGGCGGCGAGCTGTTCGGGTTGGGGGGTGGGGGCGGCCGCGGCGCTCGGCACGGCGACCGCGGTGGCGGTCAGCAGGCCGAGGGCGACGGCGATCAGGCGGGTGCGGCGTCGTGTGGTGCCGGTGCGGGGGGTCCCGCGCTTGGTCCTCACCGATCTCCTCCTGGGAGTGGGGCCCCTCCGGGGTCCGGGGGCCGTGAGGCGCGGTCAGACGGTGGGCGGACTCCGGCGTGCTGTCCGGAAGCACGACGGATGATCTGCCCCTGACAGGCGCTGACCGGAAGTATCAGGAAACGGACAGTTCGGTACAAGCTTCCTGGCCGGGTGTCGGCGGAGCCGCGCGCGGGCGGCCGAGCCTGCGCGTCCGCCGTTCGGAGGTCCGGTGCCGTTTTCCGGTGAAGCCTTCCGGCGCCCTGGCCGGGCGTCAGGCCGGTGCCGCACGGACCGATCCGGAGAAAGTGTTATCGGCGCGGCCCGCTGCGGTCTCCCAGGTACGGGAACGGACGCACGAAGCCGCGGGTGAGGGTCCGCGGCGGGGATGCGGAGTTCGACAAGGGGCGCTCCGCGCGGAGGCACGGCCTCCGCCGCGTCCGTTCCCGGCGCCGCCGGATCGTCCCGTCCGGCCGGGCGCACCCGGCGGTCCGTCCGTTCCCTCCCTGCGGCGGACCGCCGGGGTCACCCACTGGGGTCACCGGCCGGGGTCAGCCGTCGGGCTCGCCGGCCGGGGTCGGCGCCGGGGTCACCGCCCGGCGTTCGCGGCGCCCCGCGGGCGGGAGAGCCGCCACACCTGCTCCTCGCCGCTCTCGGCCGGAGCGACCGCCTCGCAGGGGCGGCGCACGAGGACGGTGAAGCCGAGGCGGGCCGGGACGGCGCCGCTGGCGCGGTTCGCCGCGTCGTGCACGATGTCGACGTGCTCCACCCCGGGGAGGCGGAAGGCCTGCTCCACCAGGGCCGCCGCGGCCCGGGTGGCCAGGCCGTGCCCGGTCGCCGAGGGGTGCAGCCAGTAGCCGATCTCCCGGACGTCGTCCGGGGAGTCGTCGCGCCGGTACAGCCCGCACGCGCCGACGATGGCGCCGTCCAGCACGACCGCGTAGGCGAAGTCGGCGCCGCTCGCCCAGCGTTCCGCCCGCGTGGCCAGGTACTCGGCGGCCGTGGTGCGGCTGTGCCCGGCGACCCACGGCATCCACGGCCGCAGGTGTTCCAGCGACTCCTCGATGACGACGGCGTACTCGTCCAGATCGGCCTCGCCGGCGAACCGGCGCAGCGTCAGCCCGCCGAGGTCGATGACCGGCTGCGGGGACTCCGGCGGCGCGAGCTCGGCCAGGGGCACCGGGGATTCCAGGGGTTGCAGGGGTTCCATGGAGCGAGGATGGTCCGTGCCCGGCTCAACGGGCAACCGGATTCTGTGGCGTCGGTGGCGTCGGCGGATACGGCGGCTGCAGGGGCTCCGGCGGGCGGCGGGTGCCGCGGGTGCGGGCGAGGTGGAGCGCGGCGCCGAGACCGGCCGCCCCGCCGGCGACGACGAGCAGGGCGGCGTCGGAGAAGCCCACCAGGAGGAGGTCGGCGCGGCCGCCGGTCGCGGCGGCGGTGAACTCGGGATCGACCAGGCCGCCCGGGTCCTCGGTGACGCCGACGTGCTCGCCCACGGCGTCCCCGGCGCCGCACTCCACCGAGCCACCGCGGCCCGGGTCGTCCTCGTAGCGCACGGCGCACCGGTAGGTGGTGGTCTTGCCGTGGCTGACCCGCACCCCGGTGACCGTGCCCTGGTGGGCGACGCCGCGCATCCCGAGCACGGTGGCCTGCGCGGTGTGCATGCTCAGCAGCGGCACGCCGAGCACCGGGGCGAGCACCAGCGTCATCGCGGCGACGCGCAGCGGACCGGACCGGCAGAGGGCGAACAGGGTGTGGAGCAGGCCGATCAGTGCGGTGATGACCAGTACCAGCGAGGGCACCAGCAGCCACGGGCCGAAGGCGCCGAGTGCCCCGCCGAGCGGCAGCAGGACGGCGGCGGCCGGGATCCACAGGGCCGTCAGCAGTGGGCGCCGCGGCCACGGCGGGTCGTCCTTGCCCCGGACACGCCGGCCGCGGGAGCCGCGAGGGCCGGCAGGAGGGGTCTCGCTCGGCGTCATGGGGAGAGATCCTGCCAGGCCGGCCGGGCGGCGGTGAACCCTCCTCGGGGCTCCGTCCCGGCTTCCGCGCCGTCCGGGCCGAGCCGGGCCGGGCCGGGACCCTCGACGGACGTGATGCCCCGTGACGCCCCGGGCCCGCGCTGCCCCGGCGCCGCGATTGCGCCCCCCGGGCCGGGGCAGACGCCGACTGTGGACGACCGACGGACGACGACGCGCGCCACCGTGGTTCCCGGGCGGCCGGGGCCGGGGACGGGGCACGGCGCTGCGCGCGGCGCGGTACGGTACGGTGCGCGCGATGATGGTCACGACGGTGCCACGCCGTTGCGAACGGACCGGGAGCGAGCCATGCCACGGCCATCCGAGGAACCCTGCGAGCCGACCGGGCACAACGAGTCCGGCGGCCTGCGCGTCGAGGTGCTGGACCGGGGCCCGGTGCGGATCGTCACCGCCGCCGGGGAACTGGACCACGACACGGCGGACGGGCTGCGCGCCGCGCTCGTCCGGCCGTCGGTGCCCGGCGTCGAGCGGATCGTGGTCGACCTCGCGGACCTGCGCTTCTGCGACTCGACCGGGCTGAACGTCCTGCTCCGGGCACGCCTGGACGCGGAGGCAGCCGGGTTCCGGCTGGAAGTGGCGGGCCCGAGCCCCGTCGTGGCGCGACTGTTCGCGATCACCGGTGCCAACGGCGTGCTGCGGATCCACCCCGACCTCGGCACGGCGCTCGGAGCCCCCGAGCCGGGGCCCGCCGACCCGCCCGACCGGTCCTGAGGGGGGCCGCCCCGTGAGCCGACCCGGCATCGAAGGGGGGCCAGGCCCCGAGCAGACCAGGCGACTCGTGCTCGCGGGCAGCGCCGGCGCGGTGCAGCGCAGCCGCGAGTTCAGCCGACAGGCACTGCTCTTCTGGAACTGGCTGCCGACCGCGTCCGAGGACCAGCAGCTGGTGGTCGAGGACGTCCTGCTGATGGTCTCCGAGCTGGTCACCAACGCCTGTCTGCACGCGCCCGGCGGCCCGCGCGAGCTGCGGCTGCGGTGGGACGGCGCCCGGCTGCGGGTCGAGGTCGCGGACGCCAGCCCGGTGCTGCCGAGGCTGCGTTCGAACGCCGACCCGGGCCGGCCCGGCGGCCACGGCCTGCGGGTGGTGGACCGGCTCTCCCGGGCGTGGGGCTCACAGCCCGAGGACGACGGGAAGCTGGTCTGGCTGGAGGTGCCGGCCCCGCCAGCCGACTCCCGGGCCGATGGCCGGGACTGAGGGCGGGACCGCGGCAGGGAGGACTGACGGCCGCCGGACGCGTCGGCTCGCGCGTGCGTATTTCTTCCGCCCGGCGCGTTTCCGGCCGCCCGTACGGGACAGTCGCGCTGTCGAGGGGCACCGGAGGGCGGGAGGAGAACCGGGCTCCCGTCGGCACGCGGTCCGGACGGAGCGAGAGGAGCCTGCGACCATGACACAGCGCCTGCAGAGGTCCGCGGAGCAGGTGGCCGAGCGGGCTGGGGGGCTCACCGTCGAAGCCCGGCCGTGGGCCCGGGGCACCGTGCTCGCGCTGCACGGCGAACTGGACCTCGACGCGGTCGCCGACCTTCGCACGGCCGTCGACCGGGCGCTCGCCGGGCGGCCCGGTGTGCTCGTGATCGACTGCGCCGGGCTGGAGTTCTGCGACTCCACCGGGCTCAACGCCCTGCTCCGGGCCAGGGCCCGGGCCGCCGTTGCGGGCAGCCGGACCGAACTGGCCCGGCCCCGGCCGCTGATCCTGCGCATGCTCGAACTCACCGGGGCCACCGATGCCTTCCCGATCCGCGAGACCGTGCCGGACTGACCCTGACCGCCGCCGGCCCGCGGCCCGCCCGACCGCCGCCGTCGGGCCCGCGGTGGCAGAGTGGGAGCAGGGCGGCGGACCGGCCGCCCGCGGGTCCGGGGTGTCCGGACGGTGCACCGGGCCGCGCGAGTGACGGATCCGCGCGGCCGATGGATCCGCGCGAGTGACGGATCCGTGTGAGCGGTGAATCCGGACGGTGGGACGGATGGACGAGCACCCCGTACCCGGCGGCCCCGCGGCCGACTCGGCCGAGCAGGCGCTGCGCGGGCTGCTCGCCGGGCTGACGGCCGTGCGCGACGGGGACTTCCGCACCCGGCTCGCCCCCGGTCGGCCGGGGGTGCTCGGCGAGATCGCCGAGGTCTTCAACGGGATG
Organism: Kitasatospora sp. NPDC085464; assembly: GCF_044541955.1. Taxonomy (NCBI): domain Bacteria; kingdom Bacillati; phylum Actinomycetota; class Actinomycetes; order Kitasatosporales; family Streptomycetaceae; genus Kitasatospora; species Kitasatospora sp. NPDC085464. The sequence continues at coordinate 130,977 of NZ_JBITTM010000004.1, read as the reverse complement.
GCCGACCAGCTGGCCCGGGTGACCTCCGAGGTGACCAGGGTGGCCCGGGAGGTCGGCACCGACGGGCGGCTCGGCGGCCAGGCGCAGGTGCCGGACGCGACCGGGACCTGGCTGGAGCTGACGGACTCGGTGAACGCGATGGCGGGCAACCTGACCTGGCAGGTGCGCAACATCGCCCAGGTGACCACGGCGGTGGCCCGCGGCGACCTCACCCAGAAGATCGAGGTGGACGCGCGCGGGGAGATCCTGGAGCTGAAGAACACCGTCAACACCATGGTGGACACGCTGTCCTCGTTCGCCGCCGAGGTGACCAGGGTGGCCCGGGAGGTCGGCACCGAGGGCCGGCTCGGCGGCCAGGCGCAGGTGCCGGGCGTCGCCGGGACGTGGCGCGACCTGACCGACTCGGTGAACGCGATGGCGGGCAACCTGACCTGGCAGGTGCGCAACATCGCCCAGGTCGCGACGGCCGTGGCCGATGGCGACCTCACCCAGAAGATCTCGGTCGCCGCGCGCGGTGAGATCCTCGAACTCAAGACGACCATCAACACGATGGTCGACCAGCTGTCCTCGTTCGCCGCCGAGGTGACCAGGGTGGCCCGGGAGGTCGGCACCGAGGGCCGGCTCGGCGGCCAGGCGGACGTCCGGGACGTCTCCGGCACCTGGAAGGCGCTGACCGAGTCCGTCAACGTCATGGCCGACAACCTCACCGCCCAGGTGCGCGCCATCGCCTCGGTCACCACCGCCGTTGCCGAGGGCGACCTCACCCAGAAGATCCGGGTCGACGCGCGCGGGGAGATCCTGGACCTGAAGGAGACCATCAACACGATGGTCGACCAGCTGTCCTCGTTCGCCGACGAGGTCACCCGGGTGGCCCGCGAGGTCGGCACCGCCGGGAACCTGGGCGGCCAGGCCACCGTGCGGGGCGTCTCCGGCACCTGGAAGGACCTCACCGACAACGTCAACGTGATGGCCTCCAACCTGACCGGTCAGGTCCGCTCGATGTCCGAGGTGGCGACCGCCGTGGCGCGCGGCGACCTGTCCCGGAAGATCACCGTCGAGTCCAAGGGCGAGGTCGCGGCGCTCGCCGACGCGATCAACACCATGGTGGACACCCTGTCCGTGTTCGCCGACGAGGTCACCCGGGTGGCCCGCGAGGTCGGCACGGAGGGCACCCTGGGCGGGCAGGCCCGAGTGCCCAACGTCGCCGGGACGTGGAAGGACCTCACCGACAGCGTCAACTTCATGGCGCACAACCTGACCAGCCAGGTCCGCAACATCGCCTCGGTCACCACCGCCGTCGCCGAGGGCGACCTCACCCGCAAGATCGACGTGGACGCGCGCGGCGAGATCCTGGAGCTGAAGACCACCGTCAACACCATGGTCGACCAGCTCTCCGACTTCGCCGCCGAGGTGACCAGGGTGGCCCGGGAGGTCGGCAGCGAGGGCCGGCTCGGCGGCCAGGCCCGGGTGGAGGGCGTCTCCGGCACCTGGAAACGGCTCACCGAGAACGTCAACGAGCTGGCCGGGAACCTGACCCGGCAGGTCCGGGCGATCGCCGAGGTCACCGGCGCCGTCGCGTCCGGCGACCTGACCCGCTCGATCAGCGTGGACGCCTCCGGCGAGGTCGCCGACCTCAAGGACAACATCAATGCCATGGTCGGCTCGCTGCGCGAGACCACCCTCGCCAACCAGGAACAGGAGTGGCTGACGAGCAACCTGGCCCGTTTCTCCGCCGCCATCCAGGCCCGCCGGGACATCCGCTCCGTCGCCGAGATGATCACCGACGAGCTGACCCCGCTGGTCGGCGCCCAGTACGGCGCGTTCTTCCTCGCCGAGGAGGGCGAGGCCGGCCCCGAACTGGTGCTGATCAGCGCCTACGGCCGCCCGGCCGGGGAGGAGCGGCGGCTGCGGATGGGCGAGTCCCTGGTCGGCCAGGCCGCCCGCAGCCGGCGCACCGTCGTGCTGGACGACCTGCCGCCCGGCTACGCCGCCTTCGCCTCGGGCACGGGCGCCGGTGACACCCGCTCGGTGGTCGTGCTGCCGATCGCGCTGGAGGAATGGCTCATCGGCGTCATGGAGTTTGCCTCCGTCCACCCCTTCACCCAGGTCCACCGGGACTTCCTGGACCAGTTCGCCGAGGCCTGCGGCGTCAACATCGGCACCCTGCTCGCCAACGCCCGTACCGACGAACTGCTCGGCGAGTCCCAGCGCCTCACCGCAGAACTCCAGGCCCGGTCCGAGGAGTTGCAGGACGGGCAGGAAGAACTGCGGCGCTCCAACGCCGAGTTGGAGGAGAAGGCGGCCCTGCTGGCCCAGCGCAACCGGGACATCGAGGCGAAGAACCTGGAGATCGAGCAGGCCCGCCAGGAACTGGAGGAACGCGCCAGGGAGTTGACCCGGGCCTCGCTGTACAAGTCCGAGTTCCTGGCCAACATGAGCCATGAGCTGCGCACCCCGCTCAACAGCCTGCTCATCCTCGCCCAGCTGCTCGCCGAGAACGCGGGCGGCAACCTCACCGGAAAACAGGTCGAGTACGCGGGCGTGATCCACTCGGCCGGCACCGACCTGCTCCAGCTCATCAACGACATCCTCGACCTGTCCAAGGTGGAGGCCGGGAAGATGGAGCTGACGCCCGAACCCTTCGCGCTGCGCGAGCTGCTGGAGTACGTCGAGTCCGGCTTCCGGCCGCTGGCCGACCAGAAGGGCCTCAGCTTCGGGATGACCGTCGACCGGTCCGTACCGGAGCAGGTCGTCACCGACCAGTCCCGACTGCGCCAGGTGCTGCGCAACCTGCTCTCCAACGCCGTCAAGTTCACCGACGAGGGCCGGGTCGAACTGCGGATCGAACGCGTCGAGGGCGCGGACCTGCCGCCCGAACTCGGCCGGACCAGGGAGGCGGTGGCCTTCCACGTCGAGGACACCGGGATCGGCATCGAACCGGCCCACCTCGACACCATCTTCGGCGCCTTCCAGCAGGCCGACGGCTCCACCGCGCGGCGCTACGGCGGCACCGGCCTCGGGCTGTCCATCAGCCGGGAACTCGCCCGGCTGCTCGGCGGCACCATCACCGTCCGGTCCACCGCCGGGCAGGGCAGCCGCTTCACCCTCTACCTGCCGCTCGCCGGCCCCGCGCGGCGGCCCGGCGACCACCCGCGGACCGCGCCGCGCGTCCTGGTGGTCGAGCCCGACCCGCCGGCCCTGCTCTCCCAGCTCGCCCGCTCCGCCGCGGCCGAACCGGGCGGGCCGGCGCAGCAGGCGCGGGTGGACGGCGCCGGGGACGAGACGGCGCTGCGGGCGGCCCTGGCGGACGGGCCGTACCGGTGCGTCCTGCTCGACCTCGCCGGCTCCGGAGACCTCGCGCCCGCCCTCGCCGCCACCGTGGCGGCGGGCACGCCCGTGCTCGGGTACGGGGGCGACGGCGACGCGCCCGCAGGCGTGGAGCGCGCCTCGGGACTGGACGACCTCCGGGAGCGGGTGATCGGACTGCTCGGGTCCGGCGGCGACGGGGGCGGCGAGGGCGACGGTGCCGACGGGGGCGTGGTCGGCGAGGACGGCGGAGAGGGCCGCGGTGACGGCGGCGGTGCGGGCCGGCGGGCGGGAGAGGCGCCCGGGTCGGCGCCCGCGTCCGTCCCGGCGTCCGTGCCGGCGTCCGTGCCGGCGTCCGTGCTGGCGTCCGTGCCCGAGGACGACCCGCTCGCCGGGCGGACCGTCCTGATCGTCGACGACGACATCCGCAACGTCTTCGCGCTCACCGCCGCCCTGGAACAGCACGGACTGATCGTCCGGCACGCCGGCGACGGCCACGCCGGGCTCGACCTGCTGCGCGCCCACCCCGAGACCGACCTCGTCCTGATGGACGTCATGATGCCCGGACTGGACGGTTACGCCGCCATCGAGGCGATCCGCGCCGACCCCCGCTTCGACCGGCTGCCGGTCGTCACCGTCACGGCCAAGGCCATGCCCGGCGACCGGGACCGCAGCCTGGCGGCGGGCGCCGACGACCACGTCACCAAGCCGGTGGACACCGCCCGGCTGTTCGACCGGATGCGGGACTGGCTGGCCGCGTCATGACCACCAGCCGACCGGACCCGTCATGACCACCGGTCCGGAGCCCACGGACCCCACCGCCCGGGCCCTGGCCGAGGCCGTCCGGCGGCTCCAGGGGACCGCCGTGCGCATCCACGCCGAGGCGCGCACCAGGACCGCCGTCGACCTCGCCACCGGCATCCTGGCCGAGCGGCTCGGCCTGCCGGTCGCCGAGGCCGCCGTGCACCTCGCCCGGCTGGCCCGGGACGCCGGAGTGCCGGTCGTCGCGCTGGCGGCGGACGTCGCGGGACTACCGGAGCCGGACACGGAAGAGTTCGGCGCCCTCGGAGCGGGGCCGCCCGACACCGGCGCCCCGGCCACCGGGCTGCCCGACACCGGTCCGCCCGTCGCCCCCGCGCTCGCCGCCACGGCCGACCTGCAGCGCGCCGTCGAGGCCGTGCTCGACCAGACCGGAGCGGCCCTCGGCGCCCGCGCCGCAGCCGTCTGGCTGCGGTTGCCCGGCGGCGCGCTCGCCCTCGCCGCGCACGCCGGGCTGTCCGCAGACGAGGCCACCGCCTGGGACCGGGTGCCGCCCGGCGTGCCCACCCCCGCGCAGCGGGTCGTCGCCGACGGCGCGGAGCTGTGGCCGGGCGAGCCGGGCACCGACGCGCCCTCGGTGGGCACCGGCTCCGCCCGGGCCGTCCTCCCGCTGCTCGACCGGGGCCGCCGCCGGGGCGCACTGGAGCTGGTGTGGCCCGGCCCGGCCCCGGACCTCGGCCGGCCCGAGCGCCGCCGGCTGTGCGCGCTCGCCGACCTCTGCGCGACCCTGCTCGGCCCGCCCCGCGCACCCGTGACACCCGAGGAGACCGACGTCCTCCTGGACGGGCTGCTCACCCCGGCCGTGCTGCTGGAGCCCGTCGTCCGGGACGGCCGGGCCGCCGACTTCACCATCCGGCGGGTCAACGCCCGGTTCCGCGACCCGCTCGGCCGCCCCCGGGACACGCTGGAGGGCGCCTCGCTGCTGGAGACCTACCCGGTCGCCGTCGCCGCAGGCCTGCTCGAACGCCTGGTCAGGGCCCACGAGACGGGCACTCCGCAGGCGGCCGAGCAGGTCCGGCTCGCCTTCCGGGCCACCGGGGCCGCCACCCCCGAGGCCGTCCCCACCGCCGTCCTGCTCGCCGTCGCCCCGCTCGGCGACCGGCTCCTGGTGAGCTGGCAGCTCGACGACGCAGGAGCGGCGGAGGACGAGCGGACCGCGCTGCTGCGCCAGGCCCAGCGGCTCGCCCGGGTGGCCGGGTTCGAGGAACGGCCGGGCGAGGGCCGGATCCGCTGGAGCGAGGGCCTGCACGAGCTCTACGGGCTGCCGCCGGACGCGGACCCCGTACCGCTGGCCCGGCTCGCCGGGCACGCCCACCCGGACGACGGGCCCGCGATCCGGCGCCTGCTGGACACCGTCCGGCACCGCCACCGCACCGCCTCGGCGGTCGTCCGCCTCGACCGGCCGGACGGCACCCACCGCTTCACCCGGGTGATCGCCGAGCCCGTCCTGGACGACCTCGGGCAGCTGACCGCGGTCCGCGGCGCCTACCACGACGTGTCCGCCCAGCACTGGACGGAGGTCGCGCTCGGCGCCACCCGGGAGCGGCTCGCCGACAGCGAGCAGGAGTCCGCCGAACGCGAGCAGTTGGCGCTCCGGCTCCAGCAGGCGATCCTGCCCGCCGCGCCGCCCCCGCTCGGCGTCACCGGGGTGCACGCCGCCGTCCGTTACCGCCCCGCCGCCCAGCGCGACCGGGTCGGCGGGGACTGGTACGACGTGCTGCCGCTGCCCGACAAGCGGGTACTACTCGCGGTCGGCGACGTCGCCGGGCACGGCGTCGGGGCCGCCACCGGGATGGTCGCGCTGCGCCACGCCCTGCGCGGCCTCGCGGTGACCGGCGCCGGCCCGGCCCGGCTGCTGGAGTGGGCCAACACCGTCGCCCTGCGCGAACCCGGGCAGGTCACCGCGACCGCCGTCTGCGTGCTGCTCGACCCGGGCGGCGGCGAACTGCGCTGGGCCCGGGCCGGCCACCTGCCGCCGATCCGCCTCGGCGCGGCCGGCGCCCAGGTGCTGCCGCTGCCCCACGGGGTGCTGCTCGGCGCGCTGGACGACGCGGAGTACGAGGAGCGCACCGCCCGGCTCGACCCCGGGGACGTCCTGCTGCTCTACACCGACGGCCTGGTCGAGCGCCGGGACCGGCCGGTCGAGGAGTCGGTCGAGCAGCTGATCCGCGCGGCCGGCGCCCCCGGCCCGGACCTGGAGCAGTACCTGGACCGGCTGCTCGAACTCAGCCCCGCGGACACCGACGACGACACCTGCCTGATCGCCGTCCAGACCGAGTAGCCGGACCGTCCGGTGCGACGGGACCGGGGGCGGCCGTTACGGACCGCGGGACCCGGGTAGGCGCGACCCGTCGGGGGAGGAGAACGGCACGGAAAGGACGGATCCCCCATGTTGCTGCTGGGACTCCTGCTGATGGCGGCGTCCGGCGCGTTCGTCGGGCTGCTGATCGCGGACAACCTCTCCGGTGGGCCCGAATACCAGGCGACGATCCTCGGCACCGACCTCGTACGGCTGAACACCCTGGGCGTCTTCCTCGCCGGTGTGGCCCTCGCGCTGCTCTTCTGCCTCGGCCTCGCCCTGATGTGGTCGTCCCGGCGGCGGACCGCGCGCCCGGTCGGCGCGGCCCGGTCGGCGCGGCACCGGGCGGGCTACCGGGAGGCCGAACCCGTGGACCCGGTACGGCGGTCCGCACCGGCGGAGCGCGCCGCGCCGGGCTACGAACGACCCGTTTACGACACACCCGCCCAGGACGGCAGGGCCACCGAACCGCCGGTCTCGACTGCACCGGTCTCCAACGCGCCGGTCTCCAACGCGCCGGTCACCAACGCGCCGGTCTCCACTGCGCCGGTCACCGACGCGCCGGGCAGCGACGTTCGGGGCAGCGACATTCGGGACAGCAGGGCTCGGGGCAGCGGGGCTCGGGGCAGCGACGAGGAGGTCGCGCCCCCGGAGGAGCGGGCCGCCGAACAGGGCGGCCGGGAGGAACCGGCGCGATCGGGAGGCTGGATGCGGCACCTGTTCGGACCCTGAGCACCGTCCGTCCCACCGGTACGGAGGAGGAGTGATCGCATGTCGGGGGTCCGGGCGCCGTCCGTCCTCCGGGCCGCGAAGGCAGTCCGGCTGCCGCTCGCGGAGCGGCCCGGAGCGGCGGCCGAAGCACGCGCCGTCACCGCCCGCTTCATGGCCGACGTGACCGACCGGGAACTGGTCCGCGACGCCGTGCTGCTGGTCTCCGAACTGGTCGGAAACGCCCAGCGGCACACCGCCGGCCCCGGCGCCCTGCTGCTCGTCCGGGGCGACGGGGCGCTGCGGATCGAGGTCAGCGACCCGAGCCGCCGCCCGCCGGTGCCCCGGGCGCCGTACACCGACAACGGATCGGGCGGCCTCGGACTGCACCTGGTGGAGCGGCTCAGCCTACGCTGGGGCTGGCGGCCCCTGGGACCGGGCAAGGCGGTCTGGTGCGAGCTGCGGGTGCCGCCGTCGTAGCGGTGTCCGACCACCGCGGCCGGGTAGGTGCCCGGATGAGGCGCCACGGCACGGCGACCGCGACTCCCGCCCGCGAACAAGCTCACCCTCGGGGGCACACAAGCCCATCGACCACGGGAGGCCACCATGGACCTCGCGTTCCTCACCCCGCTGCTCGACCGACCCGGCCCCTGGGCCACCGTCTACCTCGACACCGACCGCGCCACCGAGGACGCCGCCCGGCGCCGGGCGCTGATCGACCGCGCCGCCGTCAGCCGACTGGCCGACGCCGGTGCCGACGAGCGCACCTGCGCGGCCGTCCGCGACCACCTGGCCGCCGAGCCCACCGCGGGCTCCCCGCCCGGACGGGCGCTGTTCGCGGCGGACGGCGAGGTGGCCCTGGACGTCCCGCTCGCCGCCTCCCCGCCCGACGTCACCGCCACCTGGGCCCCGCTCCCGCACACCGGCCCGTTGGTCGGCCTCCTCGACGACGCCGTACCCGCCTGCCTGGTCGCCGCCGTCGACCGCACCGGCGCCGCGCTCGAACGCTACCGACTCGGCCGCGGCACACCGGCCGGCACGGTAAAGGCCCCGCAGTGGCAGGGACGCGGGCACCGCGCCCCGCCCGCCGACCGCCGCGAGTGGCACTACCGGCACCGCGTCGAGGACACCTGGGACCGCACCGCCGGGATCATCGCCGACCACCTCGCCCGCACCTGGCCACAGAGCGGCGCCCACCTGCTCGTCCTCACCGGCGACATCCGCGAACGCCGGGCCGTGGCCGCGAAGCTGCCCGGGCACGTACGGTCCCTGACCGTCGAACTGGACGGCGGCGGCCGGGCCGACGGAAGTGCCCGCGAGTCCTTCGACCGGCGCCTCGCCGCAGCCTGGAACGACCACCGCGCCCGGCACCTGACCGAGGTGCTGGACACCTTCCGCACCGCCCTCGGCCGCCCCGGCGAGCACGGCACCGACGGCGCCGGCACCGAGACCGCGCCCGGACCGGCCGCTCAGGGCATCCCCGCGGTGATCAGCGCGGCCCGGCAGCACCAACTCGCCGCGCTGCTCCTCCAGTCGAGCGGCCACGACCCGGACCGCCCGGTGTGGACCGGCCCCGAGCCCGAGCACATCGGCGTCCACCGCGCGGACCTGCGCGGCATGGGCGTGGCCCACCCGGCACAGGCCCCCGCCGCCGACGCCCTGCTGCGCGCCGGCGCGGCCTGCGACGCCGAGGCCCTGCTCGTCCCGGACGCCCTCGCCGGCCCGCCCGGCGGCCTCGGCGCGGTCCTGCGCTGGCCGGCCTGAGTCACGCACCGACTCCCCGGGGCCGCTGGTCCGCCGGTCCGCCGGCCCGCTACCGCTCGGAGCTGCCCGGCAGGACCGGCTTCACGTCCAGCACCGGGGTGCCGTCGATCGCCTCCAGGTCACTGACCCGCAGGCGCGGGCCCTCCACGGCCAGGACGGTGACCCGGTGCAGGCCGATCGGGTTCGGCCGGTCCGGCGAGCGGGTGGCGAACACCCCGGTCTCCGGCCGGTCGCGCTCGCCGCGCGGGTGCACGGCCAGCACCTCCCGGTCGGCCCGGTCCAGCCAGGTCAGCAGCAGCACGTCCTGCCCGACCGCGAGGTCCCGCAGGGCCCGCTCCACCGACGCGTCGAACACCACCCACGCGTCCGGCCCGCCCTCGTCCCCCTGCCGGGGCGCCTGCGCCCGCTCCACCAACGGCGACTCCACCCGCCCGATCGCCCGCACCTCGAAGCTCCGCCCGCGCTCGCCCCGCCCCTGGGAACCCTGACCCGTCATCGCGCCCTCCGCACACCCGACACTCCGTCAGCAGGCACCGTACCGGGCTCGATCGCCCGCCCGTCCGACCGTCCACCCCGGGCCTGGCCGAGCCGCCACCGTGCTGCCGCCGAGCCACTTCCGGAGCCCGGCCGGGCCGGTCCACGTGCCCGGAGCTCGGGCCCGGCGGTGCCCTGCGGGAGACTCGCTCCACCAGGTCGGCCGCGGGGCCGGCCGAAGGAGGGGGACAGGGGTGCGCGATGGCGGGCGGCGAGATGACGGCCGAGGAGGCCCGGAAGCGGCTGGCGGCGGGCGAGTCGCCGGGCACGGTCTGCGGCGAACTCGCCGTGGGGAGGACCCGCTGGTGGGAGGCCGCCCTGGTGGTCGGGCGGGCGCTGGGGCTGTCGGAAGCGGAGCCGGCCCGACGGGTGAGCAGGGATCCGGACGCGGCGCAGGCCGAACTCCGCCCGGGCGAGGAGGACTTGTACGGCGACCTCCTGGAGAGGATCGGCGCGTTCGACGTCCCCGAGGAACTCGACGAGCGGGCGCAGGCCGTCATGGAGCACCTGCGGGCGGCCCTGGACGCGATGGGCGGCATCGGCAGCGGCCACGGCGCCGGTCTGTCCCGCCGGTTCGTCCGCGGCGAGACGGTGAGCGCCTTCCTCACGCTCGTCCGCTTCGGCCCCCGGACCGGTCGTGGTCGGCCGCGGGAGTTCTGGGCGGCGCTGGTGACCGCCGGGGAACTCCTCGACCCGGCGGACGGCGACGGGCGTGGGACCGTCGCGGAGGCGCTCCACACCTGCCGGGCCCGCCTGGCGCAGTGCGCCTGCTGAGTGCGTCCGCTGGGTGCGCCCCCTGACTCAGGTCAGGACGGACCCGGCTCCCCTCGCACCAGCCACGCCGGTTCGAGCGGGACCAGGTGCCCGGTGAGGGCGTGGACGTCGGTCGGGACGTCGGCGCGGGCGAGCAGGGCCGGGAGGCGGTGCGTGGCGTAGGCGCGGTGGGCCGTGGCGGTGGACCAGAGGGTGGTGACGAGGAACCGGTCGGCGGCGAGGCGGGTGACGGCCCCTGCCAGCATGCCCTCGGCCGCCGCCATGCCCGGCGTCCAGACCCGGTCCTGGACGTCCAGGAAGTGCGCGGCGCGGCCGGGGCGGAGCCGACAGTCGGCGGCGCGCAGCACGGTGGCGCGGGCGAGGGCGTCGGCCGGGGAGGCGGCCGCGCCGGGCATGGCGCGGACGACCGGGCCGGCGGCGATCCGCAGGTCCGTCCAACTGCCCTGCTGCGCCGCCTCGTCGGCGACGAGGTCGTGGCGCTCGCGCATGAACCGGGTGTAGGCGGGCTCGTCCGTCCACAGGGCGAGCAGGAGGGCCCGGTCGCCGTCCGGCGCCCAGCCGCCGCCCTGCCCGACGAGGCCGGGCTGGTCGGAGACCGCCGACCAGCGGCGCTGGCCGGCGGCGAACGCCTCGCGGGCGCCGGCCCGGACCCGGCAGTCGATCCACTTGCTCCACATGCGGTCCATCCTGCTGCGCCGGGCGGTCGGGCCGTCCATCGGGCGGTGGTCGCAGGGACGGTCGGGCCGGGGACGTAGGCCGGACGGCGCGGCGCGGCCGTCCCGGATGGCCGGATCTTGCAGAGTCCCGTCATTGCCGCCACCACCGCCGCCGGGCGAGGCTGGGGCCATGGACGACGCACTCCGCCTGCCGCACCTGGTCGTGATCCCGGTCTTCCCCGGGGTGAACGCGCTGGACGTGACCGGGCCCGCCGAGGTGCTGGCGCTGGCCGGACGGCTGCTGCCGCCCGGGCGGCCCGGGTACGACGTGCGGGTGTGCGCCGAGCGGTGCGGGCCGGTGGAGACCTTCTCGGGGGTGCCGCTGCACGTGACCGCGACGCTCGCCGAGCAGCGGGTGCGCCCGGACACGGTGCTGGTGCCGGGGCGGGTGGACCTGGGCCCGGACGGGCCGGTGCCGCGGGTGGACCCGGCGGTGGTGGCCTGGTTGCGGGAGGTCGGGCCCGGCGCCGGGCGGGTCGCCTCGGTGTGCGCCGGCGCCCACGTCGCGGCGGCGGCCGGACTGCTGGACGGCCACCGTGCGACGACCCACTGGGCGACCGCGGACCGGCTGGCCGCGGACCACCCGGCCGTCGAGGTGGACGCCGATCCGGTGTTCATCCGCTCCGGGCGGCTGTGGACCAGTGCGGGCCTGACCGCCTCGATGGACCTCACCCTCGCCCTGGTCGCCGACGACCACGGCGACGACCTCGCGCTGGAGATCGCCCGGATCATGGTGATGTACCTGCAACGCCCGGGCGGGCAGAGCCAGTTCAGCGTCCCCCTGGCCCACGGGCCCGGCGCCCGGGCGGACCTGCGGACCCTGCGCCGCTGGATCGGCGAGCACCCGGATGCCGACCTCTCGGTACCCGCGCTCGCCGCCCGACTCGCCATGAGCGAACGGCACTTCGCCCGCGTCTTCCGCTCCGAGACCGGCACCACACCCGGGGCGTACGTCGAGGAACTGCGCCTGGAGACCGCCCGCCGGCTGCTGGAGCGCACCGACCACCCGCTGCCGGGGATCGCCCGCGCGTGCGGCTTCGGCTCGGTCGAGACGCTGCACCGGGTGTTCCGGGACCACCTCTCCACCACCCCCGGCGACTACCGGCGCCGGTTCGGCCTCACGACCACCGCCTGACGGATCACCGACCGGTGGATCACCGACCCCGACGGAACGACCATCCCAAGGAGAACGACCACCGTGAAGATCACGGCCACGCACATCGGCACCGCGACCGTCCTGCTGGAGATCGGCGGCCTGCGGCTGCTCACCGACCCGGCCTTCGACCCCGCCCCGGCCGAGTACCGCCACGACCCGGTGGTGCTGCGCAGCACCGGAGGCCCGGCGATCGGCGCGCACGAGCTGCCCCCGGTGGACGCCGTGCTGCTCAGCCACGACGAGCACCCCGACAACCTGGACGCCACCGGCCGGACCCTGCTCGCCGGCCGCCCGGTGCTGACCACGGTCGGCGGCGCGGCCCGGCTCGGCGGCGGCGCGCTGGGCCTGGCACCGTGGCAGACCCGCGACCTGACGGTGGACGGCCGGACCCTGCGGGTCACCGGTACCCCCGGGCTGCACGGTCCGGTCGGGGAGGTGACCGGCTTCGTGGTGGAGGTGCCGGGCGAGCCGGAGGCGCTCTACGTCTCGGGCGACACCGTCCACTTCCCCGAACTGGACGAGGTCGGGCGGCGGTTCACGATCGGCACGGCCGTGCTGCACCTCGGGGCCGCCCGGATCCAGGCCTTCGGCGGCGGCGAACTGATCACCATGGACGCGGCGCAGGCCGCGGCGCTGACCGCCTCGCTCGGTGCCCGCCGGGTCGTCCCGGTGCACTACACCTCGTGGGAGCACTTCACCGAGGGGCGTGAGGAGACCACCGCGCACTTCGCCGCAGCGGGCCTGGCGGACCGCCTGCACTGGCTCACCCCCGGCGTGCCCGAGATCCTGGGCTAGCGGGATCGGCGGGACCGGTGAGATCGGCGGGCCCCGTCGAGCGGCTTTGGCTCCCGGCCGCCCGACCAGGCATGATCGGGGCATGGTCGAACGAGTCATTGCAGCGTGTGACGGAGCAGCCAAGGGCAACCCCGGCCCGGCGGGCTGGGCGTACGTGGTGGCGGACGCCGCCGGGACGCCCCAGCGCTGGGAGTCCGGGGCGCTCGGGCACAGCACCAACAACGTGGGCGAGCTGACGGCGTTGCAGCGGCTGCTGGCGGCGACCGACCCGGCCGTGCCGCTGGAGGTGCGGCTGGACAGCACCTACACCCGCGACTCGGTGACCAAGTGGCTGAAGGGCTGGAAGCGCAACGGCTGGAAGACGGCGGCCGGCAAGCCGGTCGCCAACCAGGAGCTGATCCAGGCGATCGACGCGCTGCTGGAGGACCGGGACGTCACCTTCGTGTACGTGCCGGCGCACCAGGTGGACGGCGACCCGCTGAACGCCGTCGCCGACAAGGCCGCCAGCGACGCGGCCCGCACCCAGCAGGGCGCCTCCGGCACCGCCGCCGACCTGCCCGAGCCCGACCCGGCCGCCGCCTCGAAGCCCCGCACGGTGCGCAGCACCGGCACCCGTTCCGGCGCGGCCGGCACCGCCGCGAAGCGCACCTCCTCGGGCACCTCCCGCACCCTGGCCGCCCGCTACCCGGGGACGTGTCCGTGCAGCCGCCCGTACGCCAAGGGCGACAAGATCACCAAGGTGGGTGCCGGCTGGGGCCACCCGGAGTGCGTGGCCGCCCACGCCTGAGCCCGGCCCGCCCGACCGGCGCCCACGCCTGAGCACCGGGGCCGCCTCGCCCGTACTACCCGATGAGCGGCCCGAGCGGCCCGAGCGGACCGGGAGGTGAGTGCGGTGATCGTTTCGGAGACGGCGGAGTTCCACGTCGGGGACCAGGTGTGGGTGTACCGCGAGTCGTCCTACGCCGCGGTCGAGAGCGCCGTCGTCGTGGCGGCCCCCGCGGACGGCAGTCTGCGGCTGGAGTTCACCGACGGGCACCGCAGCCATCTGCGCTCCGGCCGGGTGGAAGTGCCGGCCGCGCGCCCCGCCCGGGTGCTCTGAGGGCCGGTCTTCGGACCCCCGCCTGCAGGGGTCCGAAGACCGGCCCGAGGCCCGGTACCGGAAACACGACCGGCCGACCGCGGGTGCGGTCGGCCGGTCGTGTGTCGCGAGACGGGCGGGATCAGCCCTGCTGGGTGATCTCCTTGATGTCCTCGAAGCTCATGCCGAGCGAGTTGAACGCGCGGGCCTGCGTCTCCGGGACGCCGAGCTTGGCGAGCTCCTTGAGCTGGGCGTCGGTCAGCGGCGCCACGGCGGTGGCCGGGCCGTTCTCGGGGTCGAGGCCGGCGCCGGGGCGCGGGCCGGGGCCGCCGGCGGCGAGGCCGAGCACCGCCTTCATCAGGTCCTCGGTGGTCGTCTTGACCGCGTCGCCCGGGGCCTGGACGTTCGGCGCGGACTTGTCGAAGGCCAGCTTCACCGGGAAGTTGACGCCCGGCTCGATCTTGTCCGCCAGCTGGGCGAAGTCGAAGGCGGCCGAGGAGAAGGCGCCGTCCTTCAGGTAGAGGTCGACACCGACCTTGCGGTCCGGCACGTCGCTCGGGGCCTGGCTCGGGAACTTCTTGAACTGCTGCGGGAACTTGTCCGCGACCGGCTTGACGGCCTTGAACATCTCGTCCACCAGCTGGCGGGCCGGGGCGCTCATCCAGATGTGCTCGGTGCCGTCCTTGGTGCCCTTGTCCTCGTACGTGACGGTGCGGGTGAGCACGTCCTTGAGTGAGTTGACGAGCTGCTTGGCGGCCTCCGGGTCGGCGGTCGGCGCACCGCTCGGGGTGGCCTTCTTGCCGTCGTTCTTCTTCGCCTCGTCGGCGAGTTCCTGGAGGTCGAGCGAGATCCACTTGCCGGCCAGCACCTCCTTGACCGCGCCCATGTCCGCCGGCAGGTCCTTGCTGACGGCGTCCACCTGGGAGGGGTCCTCGCCGACGAGCTTCACCAGGCCCTTGGCGTCGACGTGCAGGTAGCCCTTGGCGTCGACCTGGCGGTACTCCAGCAGCGAGGCGCCGTTGCGGTCGGCGATCACGTAGGAGATGCGCACCGACTTGTCGAGCGTCAGGTCCTTGTCGGCGGCCGAGCCCTTGGCGTTCTTGAACGCCTCGATCTCCTTGAGCGGCTTGTCGGCGGAGACCGCGACGGCGATGGAGAGCCCGGACATCGCCTTGGCGCTCTTCTCGTCCATCCCGCCGCCCTCGGCGCCCTTCTCCCCGGTGGCCTTGGCGAAGGCGACGATCTGCTCGGGGGTGGCGTCGATGGAGAGCTTGAAGCCGGCCGACTTGCCGTCGCCGACCTTGTCGAAGGCCTTCGAGACCTTCTGGGCGGCGGAGAGCTGCTCGACGGTGCCGCAGGCGGCGAGACCGGTGGCGAGGACGGAAGCGGTGACGGCGACGGGCATCGCACCGCGGGCGGCCTTGCGGATGGCGGTGTTGATGGTGCAACTCCTGTGTGACTGGGCCCGATCGGACGACCGGGCCTTCCCTCCCCTGTGGCGTGCAGCGCCACAGCGCATACACATGTGATCACATTATCAGCAAGCCGTCACACCATTATTTGGCGCAGGCTTTAAGCGATCTGGCCGGAAACGTCCACAATGGCCGGATCGGTCCGCCCTGCGCGAGGTCTGCGCCGAGGCGCCACGAGCCGCCACGAGCCGCCGCGCGCATCCGGAGCCCGGCCGGACCATGCCGAACCATGGCAGAACCTTTGCCGAGAAGGGGTGTTCAGGCCCCTGGCGCCCCTTGTTAGCCTCAGCCGATTTCCCGCCGGGCAGGTCGGCGGACAGACGGGGCATGAGGTACCGAAAGCATGGCAATTCGCCGGGCGAAGCAGAAGGCCCAGGTCATCGAGAAGCTCTCGCAGGTGGCGCCGCCGGGGGAGACCTTCATCGCGTGCGTGCACGTGGAGACCGGACCCAGCCCGTGGCTCAACGCGGTCTTCGACGAGGTGCCGCTGCTCGGCCTGATCGTCGCACTGACCCGTCAGTTCTACTTCCTGACGCTCACCAACAGCTCGATCGTGGTCAACTCGGCCAGCCGCTGGACCAACCGCCCCGGGGACGTCGTCGCGGTCTTCCCGCGGCACGCCTTCCCGGTCAGCCGGGTCAAGCGGGCCTCGATCTGGAGCTCGATGTACCTGCAGCTGCCCACCAGCGGCAAGCCGACCCGGCTGAACATCCACCGCTACTGGCGGGCCGAGCTGGACCAGCTGAGCACCGCCTTCCCGCCCGGGTCGATCGACGCTGCCTCGCAGCCGTTCGAACTCGCGCCGCAGGGCATGCCGTACGCGGCCCCGCAGGGTCAGCCGTTCCCGCAGCAGCAGCAGCAGCAGCCGTACCCGGCTCCGCCGGCGCAGCCGTACCCGCCGCAGGGTCAGCCCTACCCGCAGCAGCAGCCGTACCCGGCTCCGCCGGCGCAGCCGTACCCGCCGCAGGGTCAGCCCTACCCGCAGCAGCAGCCGTACCCGGCCCCGCCGGCGCAGCCGTACCCGCCGCAGGGTCAGCCCTACCCGCAGCAGCAGCCCTACGGCGGCCAGCCGGGCTACCCCGCGCAGCGGTGACCCCGCCCCGGGCGGGCTGAACACGCCCCGGCCCCGGCTCCCCGCATGGGGGCCGGGGCCGCGTGGTTCCCGTGGCGGCTGCCGCCGCGGCGGCCACGACCGCCTACGAGTGCTGCAGGGCGACGATGACGCAGGCGACGGCGGCGATGACGATCGTGCCGAGGACGCCCAGCACGGTGGGCGTCAGCCGGTCCCGGAACTGCTTCGGCGGCTTCACCCGCTGCGTGGGGTGGGTGCTGTACTCCCACCAGTTCACCAGCCGCTGGACGTTCGTCTGGAAGTCGGCGGCCGGGTAGATCCGGCTGGTCGCCAGGCCCGGCAGCGAGCGGCGGCGCCCGTTGGTCATGAAGATCCGTGCCGCGCTGGACACCGAGCCGTTGGCCTTGGTCTCCCGCACGTCGACCCACTTGATCTCGTGCCACGGGTAGGTGCGGCCGCGTCCGAGGCCCCAGCAGACGGTGACGCCGTCGGCGCCGACCCGGCTCCAGGAGCGCCAGCTGAGGACGAAGGCCGGGACGCAGAGCGCCAGGGTGCCGAGGACCAGCCAGAGCGTGCCGGTGGAGCCGAGTTTCGACTCGCCGAGGACCAACTGGGTCACGAGGACGAGGAGCAGCGGAAGGAGATTCGACCACGAGGGCCGGAACAGGTCTTTCCCCCGGAAGATCAGTTCGTTCACCCGGCGCACACTACGCCTGTGCTTCCGGACCGGAACAGGGGGGTGCGAGCGTCTTGCCAGGCGGCCCGGTCCCTCCCTACCGTCGAAGGGCGCAAGCTGACAGACCGTCTCACAAGACACTGGGGCGGGCTCACGAGACGTCGTGCCACCCGGTGAAGGAGCGACGATGCCACGGACAGGTCCCCGGCGCCGCCTCGGCGTCCGATCCCTCTGCACTCTCGCGGCCGCCCTCGGCCTGCTCGTCCCGGCTGCCGCCACCAGCAGCAGTGCCGCGCCCGGTGCGGCGCCGGCCCTGCGGGAGGTGATGTTCGTCGGCAACAACTGGGAGGGCACCGCCGACGTGATCGAGTCCTCCGGCGGCCTCGGCAAGGTCGGACGGATCGATGTCATCCCCGACAAGGACCAGCGGCTCGCCGAGATCTACCTCGACCCGGTGAAGCTCGCCTTCTTCCTCGGCGTCCGGCTCGGCCCAGGCGAGGGCCACGACCAGTTCGTCGACGACATGTACAGCACGCCGGACGGCACCGCCGTGGTCGTCTCCCGGCCCAGCTTCGCCGACGTCGTCTCCCTCGACCTCGCCACCGGACGGATCAAGTGGCGCTTCCCGGTGGCGGGTTACCGCGCCGACCACATGGCGCTCTCGCCGGACGGCACCCGGGTGGCGGTCTCCGCCTCCACGGCGAACACCGTCCACGTCCTGGACGTCCGCACCGGCACCGAGCTCGGCTCGTTCCACACCGGGGACAAGCCGCACGAGAACATCTTCACCGACGGTGGCCGGCAGCTGTGGAACATGTCCATCGGCAACGTCGAAACCGCCCTGGACGCACCGTGGCTGGACTGGACGAAGGGCGATCGGCACATCACCGTCGTCGACGCGGCCACCCTGGCGCCGATCCGGGTGATCGACATGCGCAAGCGCCTCGACGACGCCGGGCTCGGCGGGTTGTCCAACGCCGTCCGGCCCGCCGTCTTCTCCCCGGACGGCTCCAAGCTCTACTTCCAGGTGTCGTTCTTCAACGGCTTCGTCGAGTACGACGTGGCGGCCGACCGGATCACCCGGGTGAAGACCCTGCCGGCCGCCCCGGCCGCCGGTACGGACCGCACCACCTGGCCCAACGACTCCCGCCACCACGGCCTGTCGATGAGCCCGTCGGGCGACCGGCTCTGCGTCGCCGGCACCGTCGACGACTACGCGACGGTGGTCGACCGCGCCACGCTCCAGGAGGGCCCGCTGGTGCCCGCGTCCAAGCCGTACTGGGCGACGGTGAGCGGCGACGGGAAGTCCTGCCTGATCTCCGAGAGCGGCGCGGACCGGGTCACCGCGATCGACTTCGCGACCGGGCTCAAGACCGCCTCGGTCGCGGTCGGCCGGCACCCGCAGCGGGTCCGGCTCGGCCACGTGCCCACCGGCTGGACCGGCCCCACGCCGCCCTGATCCTGCGGCTCAGGGTGTTCGGCACCCTGCCTGGCGGCCGCGGGGACGGCCTCGCCCGCGGCCTGCCGTCCCTGCTGCCGTCCCTGCTGGCGCCCCTGCTGGCGCCCCTACCTGCGGCCCCGCCGGGCCGCGGCCGGCTCCCGGAGGGTGCGGCGGGCCGCGGCCAGGGTGAGCAGGCCCCACAGGACGGCGAGCACGGCGGTGACGTAGACGCCGCCGCCGAGGATGGAGAGGTCGTCGTCCAGCGGGGCCGGCGGGGCCCAACCCTCCGGGTCGACCAGCACGTTCATGGTGCTGCCGACGTCTGACCGGCCCGAGCAGCCGAAGCCGCCGACCTGGCCGTGCGGCAGCGGCTGCCCGTCGGCCCGGCGGATGTCGCAGGTCCAGCTGACCCTCCCGCTGCGGTCCTTCGAACTGTGGGCGCCGGTGACCACCACCTCGGTCTCCACCCCGCGGTGGGACAGGATCTGGGCGCGGAGGCTCGCCGTCGGAAGCATCATCAGCAGCACGCCCGCCAGGACGGCCGGCCAGATCACCCAGTTGCTGGGCCGGACGAACCCCAGGCCGGTGATGCCCGCCGCGAGCACCAGGAACGCCGCGATCGCGCAGGGCACCTGGTAGTCCGGGTCGGTGGCGATCGCCAGCAGACCGACCATCAGCACCGGGGTGAGCACCCCGACCAGCCACGCCGTCCGGCGGACGGCCCGTGGTGACAACTGCGGCGCCGGGAGCCTGCGGACCCGCTTCGGGGGCGGGACCACCCCGTCGGCGCGCGGTCTCTTCTGCTTCTTCTTCCCCGCCATGGAGCCCCCGTCCGGTAGTGCCTGGTCCTGGTGCCTGGTGCCTGATGCGTGGTGCGTCGTGCGTGGTGTGCGTGCCTGCGACAGTGTGACCGCAGCTCCGGAGGTCCGGAAGGGCGGGGCCGGATCTCCGGGGCCTCGGCCACCGGCAGGCGGTCGCGCGGAAGTTACCGACGAGTTCCCCCAAGCTCGTCCGAAGTCTTGCCGCCCGTGCCGCTCAACAAGTTGGATGCACAACATCCCGCGACCCGACGGGTCCACGACACGCCCCACGGAGCCCAGATGCCGCTGTCGTCCGTCCGCCGTGCCCTCGCCGCCGGTGCCGCCGCCACCGTGATCGCCACGCTCGGCGCCGCCCCCGCCTCGGCCGAGAGCGCGCCGCTGACCGCGCCCCCGCTCGACGTGCTGACCTACAACGTGTTCCTGATGAGCACGTCGCTCTACCCCAACTGGGGCCAGCAGTACCGGGCGCAGGCGATCGCCTCGGCGGACTTCTTCCAGGGCCACGACGTGGTCGTGCTGGAGGAGGCCTTCGACAATGCGTCCTCCGACGCGCTGACCGCCAAGGCCTCGGCCGCCTACCCGTACCACACGCCCGTGGTCGGCCGCTCCACCGGCGGCTGGGACGCCACCTCCGGCAGCTACAGCTCCACCACGCCCGAGGACGGCGGGGTCACCCTGCTCAGCAAGTGGCCGATCCTGCACAAGGAGCAGTACGTCTACAAGGACGCCTGCGGCTCGGACTGGTTCTCCAACAAGGGCTTCGTCTACGCCGTCCTGGACGTCGACGGCCGCCGTACCCACGTGGTCGGCACCCACCTGCAGTCCACCGACTCGGGCTGCTCCAGCGGTCAGGCGGCGGACATCCGGGCCAGGCAGCTCGGCGCGATGCGCGCCTTCCTGGACGCCAAGCGGATCCCGGCCGCCGAGCCGATCGTCCTCGCGGGCGACCTCAACATCGACTCGCACGGCTCCGAGTACCAGGCGCTGCTGGACAACGGCAACCTCGCCCCGGCCTCCGCCCGCACCGGCTGGCCGTACTCCTTCGACACCGCCGACAACTCCGTCGCCGCCTACCGCTACCCGGGCGACCCCAAGGAGGACCTCGACTACGTCCTCTACCGCGCCGACCACGCCCGGCCGCAGCAGTACACCAACCAGGTCCTCCGGGTGCACAGCGCGCCCTGGACGTGGAGCAGTTGGGGCAAGAGCTACACCTACACCGATCTCTCCGACCACTACCCGCTCGCCGCGCACTGACACCGCGCGGGGCCCGGGGGCCGGGCGCCGGGTGTGGGATGCGTCACCGACTCGCCCCACCTGCGGTTCGGCCCCCTACGATCCTGAACGCCGAGGTCAGGCGCCGTCGTACCCCGGCGGCGCCCGCCCGGCGCCCAGCGATCAGCCCCAGGAGAAGCGCACGTGACCACCCCCACCGCCGCGCCCGACAGCTACTTCCAGCGCACCGGCGAGAACCGCTACAAGCCCACCGCCCACGCCCAGGGTGCCTGGCACCCCGACGAGCAGCACTTCAGCCCGCTCGGCGGCCTGGTCGTCCACGCGATCGACCGCCACCGCACCGACCGGGCGCGGACCGACCGCCCTGGCGGCGCCCTGGCGCTGGCCCGGATCAGCTTCGACATACTCGGCCTGATCCCCCTCGACGAGATCGAGGTCACGGTGGAGACCGTCCGGCCCGGGCGCACCATCGAGCTGGTCGAGGCCACCGTGGTGGCCGGGGAGCGCGCCGTGGTCCGGGCCCGCGCGTGGTTCCTCGCCGAACTCGACACCGCGGCCGTCGCCGGGACGCACGACCGGCCGCTGCCCGGGCCCGAGGAGTTCGAGCCGTGGGCGATGGGCGGACTGTGGGGCGGCGGCTACATCGAGTCGATCGACGTCCGCCGGCGGGAGTCGGCCCCGGGCCGCGCCGCCGCCTGGATCTCCACCCCGGTCGAGCTGGTCGCCGGTGAGCCGAGCAGCCCGTACGCCTCGTTCATCGCCCTGGTGGACACCGCCAACGGCATCGCGGCGCGCCAGGACCCCACCGCCTGGATGTTCCCCAACACCGACCTGACGATCCACCTCCACCGCCGCCCCGAGGGCCCCTGGACCGGTCTGGACACCGCCGTCAGCTTCGGCCCGACCGGCCACGGAGTCACCAGCACCGTCCTGCACGACCGGCAGGGGCCGGTCGGCCGCGCCGAGCAGATCCTCACCGTCCGTCTGCAGCAGGGCAGTTGACGGACGCGGCGCCGCCACCGGTCGCGGTGGCGGCGCCGTCGGGGAGCAGCGCGGGTACGGGCTCAGGAGGCGGGCAGCGAGTCCATGAAGGAGCTGACCGAGAAGACCGCGTTGCCCGGGCCGGCCGGACCGTAGCCGGGCGGCGAGGAGAGGCCGAACTCCTCCAGGGTCGCGCGGTAGGTCTGCAGCAGGCGGATGTGGTACTCCAGGGGCGCGCCCTGCGGGTTGGCCTTGCCGAGCGGGGTGGTGGGCTCGGGGCACCAGGTGGTGAAGCGCGGGACCACGCCGTGGGACATGAAGTAGCGCAGGCCCTCCTCGGTGGAGGCGATCGCGTCGTCCACGGTGGTGAAGCCGAAGGGCTCGGCCATCTCCACGCCCGCGACGAAGTTGGGGATCACGTTCTGCGGGCCGAACACCTCGGTGGAGTCGAGGATCCGGCGGTGCCACTCGTCGCGGCCGACGTAGCGCTCCTTGCCCGGGCAGTAGAGCTCGAAGAGCCGCTTGTCCCACACCTCGAAGTTGGGGTGGTAGATCCGCACGCCGTAGTCGTGGAAGCGCTGCACGTCCTCGCGCGGCAGCGCCTGCGCCACCACCTTGCCGATCCAGCGACCGGGGAAGCGCTCCTCGATGGCCTTGGCGTACTGCCCGTAGAAGTCGGCCTCGTCCCGGCCGCCGACCTGCGAGGTGATCGCCCCGCCGGTGAGGGTGTACGCCCGGGAGGCGCGCGCGGTGTCGTGGCGGTCGATGATCTCCAGCGCCTCCAGGACCTCCTCGACCGGCTTGACGCCGGTGTACGGGCGGCCGGCGGCCTTGTGCTGGCGCCAGTTGTGGTTGATGTCGCAGTACTGGCACTCCTCCTTGGCGCCGAAGTACTGGCAGACCCGGAACACCGTGAGGTAGATCAGGTACCCCCACTGGATGGTCGGGGCGACCTCCATCACCGACTTCCCGTTGGCGAGCGTGTGCCGGTAGTAGTCCGGCATCGGCGGCAGGCCGACGTCGGCGATCCGCGCGCCGTCCAGGTAGAGGCCGAGGGTGCCGTCCTCCCCGGCGCCGACGCGGTACGGCGAGTCCGGGTTGACCCGCACCGACACCACCGTGCGGCGCAGCCCGTAGGGCCCGCCGGTCAGCACGACCTCCTCCGGCGGCCGGTTGAGCGCGGCGGCGCCCAGCTCGGGCAGGGTGCGGTGGTCGAAGGAGAAGATGAAGTACGACTTCGGCTTGACCTCGCCGCCCCCGTCGGCCTCCGCGTTGCCGCTGAGCGCGGACTCGTCGAAGGCCATTCCGCCGCGCAGCAGGTCCTCCTTGATCACCGCCTCCCGGGGCACGTCGGGATAGCGCTCCATGAGCGCCTCGACGAGTGCGGTGCGGCTGCGGGCCTGGCTCTCCATGCGCTGCTCTTCCTTCCTGGCCCCGATCGTCCACGGCGCCGTGCCCATTCTCGTCCCCCTTATGCGCCCGGTCCTGTCCGGCCGCGCGGGGGAGGGCCGCCCGGTCCGCGGTGGGGAACGAGGGGGAGGTGCCCGGCGCCGGGGAGCGCCGGGGCCGCCGGTCATTCGCCGTCGAACGGCCTGCGCCGGATAGGGCCCCTGTACGGCCTGCGGCGCGGCCCCGGCGGGACACGGGGGTGGTCGCCGGGTTGACGCGGCACGCGGGCGGGTCGGGTCGGCCGGTTCGGCGCCGGGGCGCCCCGGCGTGGGCCGGACCGATGCATGACAGGGGCGTTCCCAAACACCGTCAGCACGAACGTTCACCCTATCGGGTGTAGAAGATCGTCCGTTGCGTTCCGGAACGCGCCTTCGCGCCTACGGTTGGGAACCGAGCGAGACGGGGCCCGTCGCCCGGAGTTCTCTTCGCGGCGGGCGAGATGACGACCCGTCATATCGTGCGACCCATTCCAGAGGAGGCTCCATGCCCCTGCGTGTCAGAACGGACTCACCACCAGGGTCCGCCGCCGCTGCGGCGGTGGGCTCATGAGCTCCCCGGCGATCGAGCGCATCCTGCGCGGACCCACCGGACTGGGCACCGCCGGGCTGCAGTTGAGGCCGCAGGCCCCGGCGGCGGAGGTCCCGGCCGCGGAGGCGCCGACGGTCGAGGCGCCGGCCGTCGCGGTTCCGGCGGCCGAGGCTCCGGCCGTCGAAGCCCCGGCGATCGCGGTTCCGACGGCCGGGGCCCCGGTGGCCACGGTCACGGTGCCCGAGGTCCCGGCCCCCGAGGTCTCGGCTGCGGAGGCCCCGGTGTCCGAGGCCGTCGTCCCCGATGTCCAACTGCCCTCCGTTCCCGCGCCGTCCGTCCCGGCCCAGTCCCTCCCCGCGCCGTCCGTCCCGGCCCTGCCCGGTGCGGCTGCGTTCGGCATGGCCGCGCTCGGGGTGGCTCCGGCCGCCGCGGCGCCGGACGGCGGCAAGCCCAGGACCGGAGACCCCATCCCCGGTCTGTACCACCACCCCATCGCCGAGCCCGACCCGGCACGGGTGGAGGCGCTCAGCCTGAAGATCAAGGCCTGGGCGATCGACGAGATCGAGCTCTACCCGCCGGAGTGGGAGAAGGACTTCGACGGCTTCTCCACCGGGCGCTACATGGTGGCCTGCCACCCCGACGCGCCCAGCATCGACCACCTGATGCTCGCGGCCCGCCTGATGGTGGCCGAGAACGCGGTGGACGACTGCTACTGCGAGGACCTCGGCGGATCACCGGTCGGCCTGGGCAGCCGCCTGCTGCTCGCGCACACCGCCCTCGACCCGCTGCACACCACGCCGGAGTACCACCCCGCCTGGGAGGCCTCGCTCTCCGAGGACGCGCCCCGGCGTTCGTACCGCTCCGCGATGGACTACTTCGTCCGCGCCTCCACGCCCTCCCAGGCGGACCGCTTCCGGCACGACATGGCGCGGCTGCACATGGGGTACCTGGCCGAGGCCGCGTGGGCGGAGACGGACCACGTGCCGGAGGTCTGGGAGTACCTGGCCATGCGCCAGTTCAACAACTTCCGCCCCTGCCCGACGATCACCGACACCGTCGGCGGCTACGAGCTGCCCGCGGAGCTGCACGCCCTGCCCGCGATGCAGCGGGTGATCGCACTGGCCGGCAACGCCACCACGATCGTCAACGACCTGTACTCGTACACCAAGGAGCTGTCCAGCCCCGGACTGCACCTGAACCTGCCGGTGGTGATCTCCGAATGCGAGGGCGTCTCGCGCAAGGAGGGCTACCTGAAGGCCGTCGGGGTCCACAACGAGCTGATGCACGCCTTCGAGGCCGAGTCGGCCGCGCTGGCCGTCGCCTGCCCGGTGCCGACCCTCGTACGTTTCCTGCGCGGCGTGGCCGTGTGGCTCGACGGCAACCACTACTGGCACCGGACCAACACCCACCGCTACAACCTGCCCGACTTCTGGTGACCGCCCCGGTGGCGGCACCGTTCCCGGTAACCCTTCGTAAGAACCTTTGGAGTTGACCCATGTCCCTGACCGACGACCTCACCACTTCCGGCAACGCCATCCCCGGCCCGGCAACTCCGTACCAGGGCGACATCGCACGCTACTGGGACCACGAGGCTCGCCCGGTCAACCTTCGCCTGGGCGACGTCGACGGCCTCTACCACCACCACTACGGCATCGGCGAGATCGACCTCGGCGCGATCGGCGACCCGGCCGACAGCGAGCGCGAGAAGAAGGTGATCGCCGAGCTGCACCGGCTGGAGTCCGCACAGGCCGACGTGCTGCTCGACCACCTCGGCGACATCCGGCCCGACTCCACCCTGCTGGACGCCGGCTGCGGGCGTGGCGGCTCGATGGTGATGGCCCACCAGCGCTTCGGCTGCAAGGTCGAGGGCCTGACCCTCTCCACCCAGCAGGCGGACTTCGGCAACAAGCGCGCCGCCGAGCTCGGCATCGGCGGGTTCGTCCGCTCGCGGGTCGCCAACATGCTGGACATGCCGCTCGCCAACGGCAGCATCGCCGGCTCGTGGAACAACGAGTCCAGCATGTACGTCGACCTGCACGACCTGTTCGCCGAGCACTCCCGGGTGCTCGCGGTCGGCGGCCGGTACGTGACCATCACCGGCTGCTGGAACCCGAAGTACGGCCAGCCGTCGAAGTGGGTCTCGCAGATCAACGCCCACTTCGAGTGCAACATCCACTCCCGCCGCGAGTACCTGCGGGCGATGGCCGACAACCGCCTGGTGCCGCAGGCCGTCATCGACCTGACTCCGGACACCCTGCCGTACTGGGAGCTGCGGAACACCACCTCGCTCGTCACCGGCATCGAGGAGGCGTTCATCGAGTCCTACAAGGACGGCTCGTTCCAGTACGTGCTGATCGCGGCCGACCGGGTCTGACCCCGGTCCGAAACGCCCGACGGCGGCCTCCCCGCACCCGCGGGGAGGCCGCCGTCGGGCGTGCGGGCCGCTACCGCCGGGTGAAGGTGAGGTGGGTGACACCGCTCGGGCTGGACACCGCCTCGGTGCGGAACCGCCCCTCCAGCCCTTCGAGCCCCGCCCAGAGCGACTCGCCCCGGCCGAGGACGATCGGCACCACGACCACGTGCAGGTGGTCGATCAGATCGGCCTCCAGGAAGGCGCGGACCGTGCGGGGGCCGCCGCCGATCCGCACGTCCTTGCCGCCGGCCGCCTCGCGGGCCTGTCGCAGCGCCTCCTCGGGCGTCGCGTCGAGGAAGTGGAAGGTCGTCCCGCCCGCCATCTCCAGCGTCGGACGCGGGTGGTGGGTGAGCACGAAGACCGGGGTGTGGAACGGCGGGTTGGGCCCCCACCAGCCCTTCCACTCCTCGTCCTGCCAGGCGCCGCGCTGCGGCCCGAACTTGTTGCGGCCCATGACCTCCGCGCCGATGTCGTCGGCCCAGGCGCGGGCCATCGCGTCGTCCACGCCGGTGTCGCCGCCCTCCTTGCCATGCATCCGCCGGAACGTCCGGGTGTCGAAGAACCACTGGTGCAGCCGGTGGCCGGCGTGGCCGAACGGCTCGTCGAGGGTCTGGCCCTCGCCCGTGCCGTAGCCGTCGAGGGAGATCGAGAAGTTGTGGACCCGGACCAGGGACATCGGCTTCCTCCGCCGCTCGGTGCCTCGGTGCGGGCGGGCCGCACCCCGTTCGCGCCACGCTAGCCCGCGGGCCCCGATTCCTGAGGCTCCGTCACCGTCCCTGGCGTGGCGGACCCGACGGGACCGGGCGCGGACGGGACGCGGACCGGACGGAGGCCGGAACGGACCGGGCGGGCGCGCGTGAGAGGTGTGGACGAAGGGGAAGGGACCGGGGGAGAGTCAGTGCACTCGTCACGCTATTGTCGTGCCTTCTTCACGCGGAGCACGCCTTGATCGGGGATGCTCCGTCAGGCTGCCCGGAGGAGGCGGCCGACACGTCGAACCTCGGGGGGTTCCCATGACCGTACGCCGCACCCTGGCCGGATTCCTGGCGGCCGGCCTGCTCGCCGGCGCCGGCGCGTTGATCACCACCGCACCGGCGGGCGCCGCCCCGGGCGGGACGGGCGAGCTGCCGTTCGGCTCGGCCACCACCGTCGGCCTGCACAACACCTACGACCCGGCCGCCTTCCCGTACCTGGCCCAGGGCCTGGACACCGGCACCGGGATGATCGAGCTGGACCTCTGGCCGGACATCATCACCAAGGAGTGGAAGGTCAGCCACTCCAACCCGCTCGGCAACAGCAACAACTGCACCGCCGCGACCACCCCCGCCCAGCTCTACGGCGGCGGCACCAACAAGAACCTGGAGAACTGCCTCGACGACGTCCGGGTCTGGCTCGCCGCGCACCCGGCGGCCGGGCCGCTGGTCGTCAAGCTGGAGCTCAAGCCCGGCTTCTCCGCCAACCTCGGGATGGGCCCCGACCAGCTGGACGCGCTGATCGCCCAGCACCTCGGCTCCGCCGTGCTGCGCCCCGCCGACCTGCTGGCCAAGCCCGGCGGCGGCTCGTACGCGAGCCTCGACGAGGCGGTCCGGGCCGGCAACTGGCCGAGCCGCTCGAAGCTGGCGGGGAAGGTGCTGCTGTACGCGATCCCGGGCACGGTCGAACTGGGCAACCCCTTCGACACCCTGCACACCGACGTCGAGTACGGGCGGCACCTGCGCGACCTGGCGGCGGCCGGCCGGATCGGCCAGGCCCAGCTGTTCCCGTCCGTGCTGGGCGCCGCGAGCGGCGACCCGCGCAGCCGGTACACCGGTGCGGACGCATCGATCCGGCCGTGGTTCGTGGTCTTCGACGGCGACGCCGCCACGTACACCGGCGGCATCGACACCGCGTGGTACGACACCGCGCACTACCTGCTGGTGATGACCGACGCCCACAAGGTCGCGCCGGAGATCAGCGGCACCGACCCGACGGCCGACCAGGCGCGGGCCCGCGCCGAGCAGCTGGCCAAGGCGCACGCGAGCATCGTGTCGAGCGACTGGCGCAAGCTGCCGGCGGTGCAGTCCCTGGTGCTGCCGCGCGGCTGACGTCCGGCCCGCGCTCCACCACCCTCCCACCCGGCTCCGCTCCACCCTCCACCGGCCTGAGCTCCACCCCCCCCCGACCGGGCCCCGGCGACGCACCCCGCGCCGGGGCCCGCCCCTCGTGCGGGGGTGTCAGCCGTGGCGGTCCAGCCGCGCGCGGACGGCGTCGGCGTCCCGGTGCTGCAGGTCCTCCAGGATGGCGAGGCTCTGCCTCCAGGAGTGCACGGCCGACTCGCGGTCGCCGAGCGCGAGGTGGGTGTCGCCGATGTGCGTGTGGATCTCGGCCTGGAGGAAGTAGTCGCCGATCACCTGGCGCAGCCGCAGCGACTCCTGGTACGCGGGCAGCGCCTCGGGGTACTCGCCGACGCTGTGGTGGATGTAGCCGATGCTGTCCAGGATCGAGGACTGGGCGGGGAGGCTGCCGCACTCGCGGGCCAGGTACAGGGCGCGCCGACAGGAGGGCAGGGCCTCCCGGGGACTGCCGAGGAGCGTCAGGTACCAGCCGACGCTGTTGAGCGCGAGGGCCTGCCCGTGCAGGTCGTCGATCGACTCGAACACCCGCAGCGCCCGTCGGGACTCGGCCACCGCTTCGGCGTAGGCGTGCTCCTCGCCGTGGGTGATGGCGAGGTCGAGCTGGGTCTTGCCCTGCCGCGCGCGGTCCCCGAGCTCGGCGAACAGGTCGAGTGCCAGGCGCAGTTCGCGGTGCGCCCGGGGCTGGCGGCCCTGCGAGCGGTGCACCTGGCCGAGCCAGCGGTGCGCGTGCGCCCGGCGCGCGAGGTCCCCGGTGCGCTCGGCGGCGGCCAGGGCGGTCTCGCTGACCTGCTGCCACTGCTGCCACAGGCCCGACTTGAGCAGGTAGGACACCTGCGCCCCGGCGAGCTGCCAGGTGTGCCCGTCCAGCCCCGCGCGCTGCGCGCAGACGACGACGCCCTCCAGGACCTGCTGCTCCTCCCGGTACCAGTCCAGGGCGTGCGGGCGGTCGGTGAGGCTCTCCGGCGTCACCCCGGCGGACGGTTCCGCGAGGTCGAGCGGCGGCCAGGAGACGTCGTCGGCGTACGCGTGCAGTCCGGCGAGGTGGGCGGTGTGCAGGTAGTGGTCGACCATGCGCAGCGTCGCGTCGGCCCGCTCCCGCGGGGAGTCGTGGCGGACCGTCTGTTCGGCGGCGTAGGCGCGCAGCAGGTCGTGGAAGCTGTACCGCTCGCGGTCCGGCGTGGTGATCAGATGGGCGCGGTGGAGTTCGTCCAGGAGACGACGCGCCTCGGCCGGCGGCAGCCCCGCGAGGCTCGCGGCCGCGGCCGCGCTGATGTGCGGGCCGGGGTGCAGGCCGAGCAGGCGGAACAGGCGGGCGGCCTGCGGGGCCAGGGCGTGGTAGGACCAGGAGAACACCGCCCGGACGTCGGCGTGGGCGTCGTCGACGGACAGCGCGTCCAGCCGGGCGCGGGTGTCGCGCAGTTCGTCCGTCCACACGTCCAGCGGGGTGCCCGGGTGCTCGGCGGCGCGGGCGGCGGCGATGTTCAGGGCCAGCGGCAGCCGGGCGCACAGCTCGACCAGTTCCCCGGCCGCGTCCGGTCGGCCCAGCACGGTCTCGCCGCCCAGGCGCCGCGCCAGCAGTTCGAGCGCCTCGTCGCGGGAGAGCACGTCGAGGGCGAGCGGCACCGCGCCGTCGAGGGCGACCAGGGCGGGCATCCGGTTCCGGCTGGTGACCAGCACCAGACAGCCGGCCGATCCGGGCAGCAGCGGTCGCACCTGCTCCACCCCCCGGGCGTTGTCGAGGACGACCAGGGTCCGGGTGTCGGCCAACCGGCTGCGGTACAGCGCGAGTTGCCCCTCCGGGTCGGCGGGGATCCGGGTGGCGGGCACGCCCAGCGCCGCCAGGAAGCCGCGCGCCACACCGGCTGCGTCGACCGACGGGCCGACGGGGTCGAAACCCCGCAGGTCGGCGAAGAGCTGGCCGTCCGGGAAGTGGTCGGCCACCTGGTGGGCGAAGTGCACGGCCAGGGAGGTCTTGCCCACCCCGGCGGTGCCCGCGATCGCCGAGATCACGACCGCGCCGCAGTCGGGCACCCGATCGCCCAGCAGCGCGTGCAGCTCCTTGAGTTCGCGGGCCCGCCCGGTGAAGTGCCGGACGGCCGCCGGCAGCTGACGCGGCACCTCGGCCTGGGGGACGGTCCGGCCCGGGGCCGTCGACCGGTCCTGCATCGCCGACCGGTCCTGCGGCACCGACCGGTACTGCGGCACCGACCGGTACTGCGCCGCCGCGTCGGGCCTCCCGGCCGCCGGCATCGAGCGCAACTCGTCACGGTCCCGGGCGATCTGCTGCCACCGCTCCCGCCACCGCGCCTGCTCCGCCGGGGCCGCGCCGCAGGCACGGACGAGGGCCAGGCAGACCTCCAGCCGCGGCAGTTCGCGCCGACGCGGGTTGAGCGCATCGGACAGGGTGCTGCGCGCGACACCGCTGCGCCGCTGCAGTTCCTGCAGGGACGGCTGTCCCGCCCGTACCTTCAGCGCACGCAGCTCACGTATGTAGGCGGCCACGCTCCCGGCCGGTTCGTCCGCCTGCCGACGCGGCTGCACTTCCGTCATGCGATTCCCCCTGTGAGACCGGCCGCCCGCGCTGGGCAACCGGGTTCGTCCGGACTCGACCGAGAACATTGTGGTGCCCGTGCCGCGATCCGCAGACTTCTTTGCAGACGAAAAGTGTCCGGCACGGCGCCGGGGGCGAGGAGGGGGACACCATGCGGATCGTGCAGCGGCTCGCGACCGGCGGCAGGGCGGTCTCCTGACGCGGCGCGCCGAGCGGTGACCAGGATCCGCCAGGGAGCGGGCCGCGGCGTCACCCGGGTTCCAGGAACCGTCGCGAGTACCCCGGTTCGAGGGGGGTGACGGATTCCGAGAGCCGGCAGGAACGGGGGTTCTTCCGGCTCGTGGGGTACGACCCGGGCATCGCCGAGGCCCGTGCGGAGACCGGCACCGACGTCCCTCCCGGCACCCGACGGCGCAACGGCCGCGGCCGGTGGCAGGGACTGACGACGGGCGGCACCACCGACCCCACGCGGTGGTGCCGCCCGTCGTCGTACCCGTCGTACCGGTCGCGCCCCGTCGGCCCGTCGGCCCTTCCGGTGGAGGGCTCGCCCCGGGCGGACGGCACGCGGTAGCGTCGGCACCGAACTGATCCCACTCCCCGGAGGTTCCCGTGCCGCAGATCCTGGTCGACCACTCGGCCGAACTCGACTTCGACCGGACGGCCTTCGCCGACGAGGTCCACAAGGCGATCACCGAGGTCATCGACACCACCGTCGACCACTGCAAGACGCTCTTCCGCCCGGCCGACCACCACCGCGTCGGCGACGGCACGACCGGGGAGGCCGCGGTCCTGGTCGAGGTCAAGATCCTGGCCGGCCGCACCGCGGAGCAGCGCGCCGAACTGACGGACCGGATCCTCACGATCCTCCGCTCCCGGATCACCCGGCCCGCCGCCCTCGGCGTCCAGGTCACCGAACTCGACCGCGACACCTACCGCTTCGTCCACCACCCCGGCGCGCACTGACCGCTGCGCACCTGCACCCGCACCCGCACCCGCACCCGCGTGCTCGCCCGCGCCCGCGTCCGTCACCGTCGGTGCGGCGCGGTGCAGCGCCGCACCGACGGGCACGATTCCGTCGACCGCCGAACGGTGCCATGCTGGGGACATGACGGAAAGCAGCGCGGCCGTCCCGCTCCGTGAGCGGTCGGAAGTCGGCGGACGCCGGCGGGAGTTGGCCGCGGCGACGGTGGGGTCGGTGGTCGAGTCCTTCGACTGGAACATCTACGCCGTGCTCGCGCCGTACTTCGCGGCGGACCTCTTCGGGCACGGCAAGCACGGGGTCGGCGGTGTGCTCGGCGCGTACGTCACCTTCGCGGTGGGGTTCGTGGCCCGGCCGGTCGGCTCCTACCTGATCGGGCGGCTCAGTGACTCCCGGGGGCGGCGTTCCGCGCTGAGCCTGGGCATGGCGGTGATCGCCGTGGCGAGCCTGGGCATCGCGGCGGTGCCGGGCCGGCACGCGATCGGGGTCTGGGCGGCGGTGCTGGCGGTGGTCGCACGGGTGGTGCAGGGGCTCGCCTTCGGCGGGGAGGCGCCGAGCGTGGCCGCGTACGTGACCGAGACGGCCCCGCCGCGGCACCGGTTCGCGTTCAGCTCGGTGTCGTACGGCGGCGTCATCCTCGGCTCGCTGCTCTCCTTCGGGGTGCTCACACTGCTGATCCACACCGTCGGCAAGTCCGGCCTGGAGAACGGCGGTTGGCGCTGGGGATTCGTGGTCGCCGCGCTGCTCGGGCTGGCCGCGGTCTGGGTGCGGCGGCAGGCGCCGGAGAGCGCGGAGTTCCACCGGGCCCGGGAGCGCGCCGCCGCCGGCGGCCGCCCGCCGTTCCTGCGGATGCTCCGTGAGCACCGGTGGGCGGCGCTCACCGTCTTCCTCAACACCCTGGGCGGGACGGTCGGTTACTACTTCGCCCTGGTCTACCTCCCGCAGTACGCCGCCGCGTACCACGTGATCGACAAGGAGTCGGCGGCCTCGTTCATGACCGTGGTGCTCGCTGTCGTGCTGGTCACGATGCTGCTCACCGGCGCCGCCGCCGACCGCTTCGGCCTGCTGCCGGTCGCCCGGATCGGGTTCGGCCTGCCGATCCCGCTGGTCGGGCTGCTGCTCGCCGGGCTGCGCGGGGGCTGGCTACCGTTCCAGGTCGTCGCCGTGGTGCTGGGGATGCTGGTGGCGACGGTGCTCGGCACGCTCAACGTGTTCACCGGGCTGCTGTTCCCGACCGAGGTGCGGGCGGTCGGCCTCGGCGTGGTCAACGCGGCCACCATCGCCGCGTTCGGCGGCACCTTCCCGCTGCTCGCCGCATGGCTGGGCGACCGGCACCTGCTCGGCGTGATCCCCTGGTACGTCACGGTGTGCACGATCGGCCCGGCCCTGGGGCTTCTGACGGCGATGAAGGTGCCCTCCTTCGCGGCCGCCGTCCGGGACACCGCGGCCGTGTCCCGCCGTTCACCGGCATCCACCTGACGGACGATCATCGCCTGTGGTTGAGTGGTCCGGACATACGCCGAACGGGGAGGGCGAGCGTGGGTACCGACAGGCCGGACACCAACGAACCGGACAGTGCAGCCGGG
Source organism: Kitasatospora sp. NPDC085464 (assembly GCF_044541955.1). Classification (NCBI taxonomy): domain Bacteria; kingdom Bacillati; phylum Actinomycetota; class Actinomycetes; order Kitasatosporales; family Streptomycetaceae; genus Kitasatospora; species Kitasatospora sp. NPDC085464. Next base: position 97,709 of record NZ_JBITTM010000004.1, on the reverse strand, counting down.
AGCAGCGGATCCGACAGCAGCGGATTCGGCGACGACGGATTCGACGACAGCGGATTCGACACCGACGCTTCCGAGAGCTGGCTGACCGAGGCCGGGTTCGAGGAGCCGCCGCAGGTCGACCTGCGCACCGACCGGGCGCACTCCGCCCGGGTCTACGACTACCTGCTCGGCGGCAAGACGAACTTCCCGGCGGACCGCGAGGTCGGCGACCGCGTCATGGCCGACCTCCCGGGCGCGCGCGAGGGGGCCACCGCCGCCCGGGCGGTGATGCACCGGATGGTGCGCCGGCTCGCCGAGGTGCACGGCATCCGCCAGTTCCTGGACGTCGGCACCGGCATCCCCACCGCGCCCAACCTGCACGAGATCGTCCAGTCGGTCGATCCGTCCTCCCGCGTGGTGTACGTGGACAACGACCCGATCGTGCTCGCCCACTCGCGCGCGCTGCTCACCAGCACCCCCGAGGGCCGCACCGCCTACGTGCAGGGCGATCTGCGCGATCCGGAGAAGTTCCTCGCCGACCCGGCGGTGGCCGGCACCCTGGACCTGAACGAGCCGGTGGCGCTGACGCTGATCAACATCGTGCACTTCCTCACCGACGAGGCCGCGCACCCGCCCGTCCGCAAGCTCCTGGACGCCCTGCCCGCCGGCAGTTTCCTCGCGCTGACCGCGGGCACCGGCGACACCGCGCCCGACCGCGCCGAGATCGGCACCCGCCGCTACGCGGAGGCCGGGATCGAGGTCCACATGCGGCCGCGGGAGGGAGTCGTGCGCTTCTTCGCGGGCCTCGAACTGGACGACCCCGGTGTGGTGCTGATCAACCGTTGGCACCCGGAGCTGGGTGACGCCCCCTCTCCGGGGCTGGCCGACGAGCAGGTCCCGGTGTACGGGGGAGTGGGCCGCAAGGTCTGACCGCCCAGGGGTCCGGCCCCGTCGAGGTCCGGCCGGGCGAGGTCCGCCCCGTCGAGATCCGGCCCCGCGCGGCCGGCCACCGCCGATATTCCGTCAGTTCGACGACCGTCAAACGGGAGCTTGCCGAAACGATCGACCTTACGTGCACATGTCATTAAAGTGACTGCCTGTCGAACCCCCACTCGGCAAGCGGAGTCCCCATGACCATTGCACGCAGGTCCATCCTCAAAGGCACCTCGGCGGCCGGAGCCGCCCTCGTGGCAGCAGGCACGACGACGGCCGCGCAACCCGCGGCCGCCCAACCGGCCGATGACGCCCCCACCAGCCCGCTCCTGCAGTCCACCCCGCACCGCAGCGGCGCAGCCGGCGTCATCGGCCTGCACCTGCAGTTCGGCAACGACCCCGGTGCGGAGATGACCGTCTCCTGGCTCACCCCGCAGTCCGTCCGCCGCCCGCAGGTCCGCTACGGCACACCCGACGGCGGCCTCGGCCGGGTCGTCCAGGCCGAGACCCGGACCTACCGGGACTCGATCGACAAGGTCGAGGTGTACGTCCACCACGCGCGCCTCACCGGCCTGCGCCCGGGCACCACCTACCTGTACAGCGCCGGCCACGACGGGGCCAATCCCGAGACCGGCACCTTCACCACCGCCCCGCGCGGCCGGGCGCCCTTCACCTTCACCAGCTTCGGCGACCAGGCCGCACCCAACCTCCGGCGCCTGGTCACGTTCCCCGACGGCATGCCCTCGCCGCTCGGCAAGTACCCGGTGTTCATGAGCAGCCAGGTCGGCACCGCGGCCTCCGCGGACATCGTCGCCGCCGTCGAACGCATCGGGCCGCTGTTCAACCTGATCAACGGCGACCTCTGCTACTCCTCCTACGCCGGCCGCCACGGCCAGAGCCGCACCGCGACCTGGGCCGACTGGTTCATCAGCAACAGCCGCTCCACCCGGCTGCGCCCCTGGATGCCCTGCGTCGGCAACCACGAGAACGAGGGCGGCAACGGACCGATCGGCGCGCTCGGCTACCAGGCCTACTTCTCCCTCCCCGACTCCACGGCCTCCTCCGACGAGGAGACCCGGGGCATGTGGTACGCCTTCACCGTCGGCTCGGTGCGCTTCATCAGCCTCGCCAACGACGACGTGGCCATCCAGAACTCCGGCGACATCTATCTGCGCGGCTACTCCGGCGGTGCCCAACAGCGCTGGCTGGAGCGAGAGTTGCGGGCGACTCGGAGCAACCGGGCGATCGACTGGATCGTGGTCTGCATGCACCACCCGATGATCTCCAGCTCGATGCACGGCGCCGGCAGCGACCTCGGCATCCGCGAGACCTGGGGCAAGCTGTTCGACGCCTACGGGGTCGACCTGGTGGTGTGCGGCCACGAGCACTACTACGAGCGCTCCCACCCCGTCCGCGGCACCCTGCCCAACGACACCCGCACCCCGGTGCCGACCGACACCCGCACGGACATGATCGACACCGGGCGGGGAACCGTCCACATGATCATCGGCGCCGGCGGCAACGCGGCCACCACCCAGGACGACCTCTTCGAGCAGCCCAAGGGCCGGGTGGTCATCGGACTGGAGGCCCCCAAGCCGGGCGCGCCGTACCGGGAATCGGTCTGGCTCACCGAGGACGCGCCGTGGGCCGCCGTCCAGGACCGCGAACACGCCCACGGCTTCGCGGCCTTCGAGGTCGACCCCGGTGACCGGCGCGGCGGCACCACCACCATGAAGGTCACCTACTACACCTTCGACGGGCCGCACGGCGACCTCACGCCGGTGGACACCTTCACGCTGTACCGGCGCCGGACGGACGGTCGCGACGGCTGAGACCGGGGCTGGGGCAGGGCCGGGGGCGGGGACGCACCCGCCCCCGGCCCTCACCCCGCGGGTCCCCTCCCTCAGCGGCGGAAGATGCCGGTCAGCACGTCCCACCAGCTGCGCCGCTGAGCGGGGAGGGCGGGGGCCGCGGCCCCCGCCCTCCCCGCGCCCTGCGCCGCCCGCTCCGCCTCGGCCGCCAGCTGCGCCAGCTCGGCCCGCTCGGCCGCCGCCCGCTCGGCCTCGGCGACCGACTCCGGGTCCGGCTCGATGTCGCGCGGGGTGAACTCCACCGGCAGCGCGGTCAGATGGCGGGAGATCCAGGCCGAGGTCCAGGTCAGGTCCTCCTCCTCGACGGCGAGCCGGAGGTCCGGGAGCAGGGTGAGCAGGATGTCGATGCCGGCCTCGGCGACGTGCCGTCCGATGTCCTGGCCGGGGCACTCGTGCGGCCCCGCGCCGAAGGACAGGTGCGAGCGGTTGCCGTACAGCGGGGTGGCCAGGTCCGGGCGGACCACCGGGTCGACGTTCCCGGCGGCGAGCCCGAGCAGCAGCAGGTCCCCGGCCTTGATCTGCTGCCCGCCCAGCTCGGTGTCGGCGGTGGCCCAGCGGCCGGCCACCAGGGACATCGGCGGGGAGTCCCACAGCACCTGGTCCAGCGCCTCGCCCAGGGTCATCTGGCCGCCGGAGAGGTGGGCGCGGAAGCGCGGGTCGGTGAGGACCATCTTCAGCGAGTCGGCGATCAGGTTGACGGTGGTCTCGTTGGCGGCGAGCAGCACCACCCGCAGGTGCTCCATCACCTCGTCCTCGGTCAGCCCGGCCGGGTGCTCCAGCAGACGGCTGGTCAGGTCGTCGCCGGGGGCCTCGCGCTTGATCGCGATGGTCCGGCGCAGGCCGGCCACCACGTACTCGTTGCTGGCGATGGCCGTCTCGGTGCCCTTCATCAGGTCCCGTGCGGCGTCGACCAGTTGCGGCCCGTACTCGTCGGGCATGCCGAGCAGCTTGGTCATCACCAGCATCGGCAGGTGCTCGGCGAACTGGGTGATCAGCTCGGCCCGGCCGGTCGGCCCGACGACCTGGACCAGGTCGGTGGTGAACCGCCGTACGTGGCGGCGGATCCCGCGCCGGTCGAAGCGGTTCAGGCCGTCCAGGACGGCGCCGCGCAGTCGGCGGTGCTCCTCGCCGTCCGCGAACACGCAGATCGGCTGCCAGGCGATCACCGGTAGCAGCGGGGAGTCCATCGGGAGTTCGCCGGAGCGCATCGCCGTCCACAGGCGCGAGTCGCGGGAGAAGAGCGACGGGGTGCGCATCGCGGTGATGTTGGCGCCGTGGCTGAGGACCAGCCAGGCCCGGTGGTCGCCGTGCAGCAGCACCGGGGCGACCTCGCCGTACTCGGCGCGCAGCTTCTCGTAGAGGCCCGCCGGGTCGGCCTCGGCCTCCGGTCCGTAGAGGCGCCGCAGGCCGCCGGGGCCGATCGGGCCGGGCGTCCCGATCGGGCCGGGGGCCCCGGGGGAGGCGGTGGGTCCGGAGGGGCCGGTCGTCGCGGCCGGCGCGGTGGCGCGGTCGTGCGCCGGGCAACCGGGCGGCGGGGTGGGGACGGCGTCTTCGGGGAGCGGGGTGGTCACAGGATCTCCGGTCACGGGGGTCGGTCGAGGCGGCGTCAGCGGACGGGCGGCGCGGCCAGCTCGTACAGGTAGTGCATCAGCGTCATCAGGGTGTCCCGGCTGGACTGGCGGCTGCGCGCGTCACAGGCGACGATCGGCACCTCGGTCGGCAGGTCGAGCGCCCCGCGCAGCTCCTCCAGGGGGAAGCTCGGTGCCTCCGGGAAGCCGTTGACGGCCACCACGAAGGGCACGCCGCGCTCCTCCAGCCGTCCGATCACCTCGAAACTGACCTCCAGCCGGCGGGTGTCCACCAGGACCACCGCGCCCAGGGCGCCCTCGAACAGGCCGTTCCAGAGGAACCAGAACCGCTCCTGTCCGGGGGTGCCGAAGACGTACAGCACGAGCCGGTCGCTGATGCTGATCCGGCCGAAGTCCATGGCCACGGTGGTGGAGGTCTTGGCCTCGACCCCGGTGGGGTCGTCCACGCCGACCCCGGCCTGCGTCATGGTCTCCTCGGTGGTCAGCGGGCGGATCTCGCTGACGGAGCCGACCAGCGTCGTCTTGCCGACGCCGAAGCCGCCCACGATCACCACCTTGACCGCCGTGCTGACGCTGTCCGGCAGCAGGTCCGCGCCGGCCGGCCCCACCACCGTGTCAGAGCCGCTGAAGTCCATGGATCACCGCCTCCAACAGGGCCCGGTCGGGAAGTTCCGCCGCCGGTACGGCGGCGCGGGCCTCGATCAGTTCGTCGTCGAGCAGGTCCGCCAGCAGGACGATGACCACGCTCGTGGGCAGCTCCAGGTAGGCGGAGACCTCCGCCACCGAGAGCGGGGAGCGGCACAGCCGCAGGATGGCCGCGTGCTCGGGCTGCAGGGCGGGCGTCGGCTCCCCGCGGGAGACGATCAGGGTGACCAGGTCGAAGACGCCCGGCCCGGACGGACCGCTGCGGCCGCGGGTGATCACGTACAGGCGGTCGGGCTCGGGGCCGTCCCAGCCGCCCTGGTCTGCCGTCATGCAAGCGCCTCACTGTGCTCGTTCATGCGGCCGTCCCGCCGCCGGGCCGGTCCGGGGGCCGGTTCACGCGACCACCTCGGGGTTGCGCGGCGGCGTGGACAGGTGCTCGCCGATCCGGGCCACCAGGTCGCGCATCTGGTGGCTCACCAGCCCGGCGTCCACGCCCTCGTCGGCGAGCACCGCGAGGTAGGCGCGGTCGCCGGCGGCCATCAGGTAGAAGTAGCCGCCGTCGACCTCGATCACCACCAGCCGCATCGAGCCGTCGCCGTGCGGGAACTCGTGCCCGACGGCGGCGGCCAGGCTCTGCAGCCCGGCGCAGGCGGCGGCGAGGCGGTCGGCGGTGTCCGGGTCGGCGCCGTACTGGGCGATCCGCAGCCCGTCGGCGGACAGCACGATGATGTGGCGTACGTACGGGACACTGTCCGCGAGGTCGTTGAGGATCCAGTCCATGTTGCTCCGGTGCGGAATCACTGCCAATCGCCCTTCCCTGCAGTCTCTTCACTGGTGTGTCCGGTCGGACCGGTGGCCGGGCCGTCGCCGCCGGTGCCCTTGTAGCCGTCCATGAACGCCTCCAGCCACAGGCCCGGCTGCTTCGGCTCCTTGGCCGGGCGGGGCGCCCGGGCCGCCGGTCCCGCCATCGGTCCCGAGGTCGGCCCGGCCGGCTGGGCGGCGGTGCGCGCCGGTCCGGCGGGGCCGGTCCGCGGCACCGGCCGGTGGCGGCGGCGCTGCGGGAGCCCGTTGGCCGTCCGCTCGGTCACGATCACCTCGTCGTCCCCGGCGGGCGCCGCCGCGGTGGACGGGGACCCCCACGGGTTGGTCGAGCCGTAGGACGGTCCGACGCCGGCCGAGGTGGTCGGGGCGCCCCAGGCCCGGGCCGGGGCCGCGTGCCGGGGCGGGTTCGCCGGGAGCGGGCGCGGGCCGGAGAAGGCGCCGATGCCGTGCGCCCGCCCGGTCGGGGGAGCGGTGGTGAGCAGCTCCTGCGGCACGACCAGCACCGCGCGCACCCCGCCGTACGCGGAGCGGCGCAGCGACACCTGGAAGCCGTACGCCTGGCAGAGACGGCCGACGATGGCGAAACCCAGCCGGGGGGACTCGGTGAGGTCGTCGAAGTCCTTGGAGACCATGGCCTCGCGCATCGCCTGCTCGGCGCGGGCACGGGCCTCGTCGGTGAGGCCGAGGCCGCCGTCCTCGATCTCGATCGCCATCCCGCTCTGCACCTCGGACGCGCTCAGGTGCACGTGGGTGTGCGGCGGGGAGTAGCGGGTGGCGTTGTCGAGCAGCTCGGCGACGGCGTGGATCAGCGGTTCGACGGCCGGTCCGGTGACCGAGATCTGGGCCACCGGGTGCAGGTCCACCCGCTGGTACTCCAGGATCCGGGACATGCCGCCGCGCAGCACGCTGTAGAGCGCGATGGGCCGGGTCCACTGGCGGCCGGGGCGGGCGCCGGACAGGACGGCGATGCTGTCGGCGAGGCGGCCGGTCAGCGCGTTGCCGTGGTCCAGGCGCAGCAGGTCGTCGAAGACGGCCGGGTCGTTGCCGTGCCGGTCCTCCATCTCCCGCAGGTCCTTGGCCTGCCGGTGGATGATCGCCTGGACCCGGCGGGCGATGTTGACGAAGGCGCGCTCGGCGGAGTCGCGCCGGCTGACCTCGTCGTCGACGGCGACGGCGATGCCGTGCGCCACGGACACCAGGGACTTGCGGAACCGCGGCGAGACGGACGCGTCGCCCTGCTCGACCGGCTTCAGCAGGATGTCCATCGAGTACCCGTACCGGGACCCGGAGACGACCCGGCGCAGCTCGACCTCGGCCAGCCGCGCGAGCTCGTTCTCCTGCCCGGCCAGCCGGCGTTGCAGGTCCTCCGCCTGTCGGGCGCTGCGGTCCCTCAGCTCGGTCAGCGCACGCCCCCGGCGGGCCGATTCGGCGGCCACCACGGCCACCAGCACGGTGCCCGTCGCCCCGCACCACAGCACCCCGGCCCGGGCCCCGGCGCCCACCACCGCCGCGGCGACCGCGACGGCGGCCGCCATCACGGCCGTCGGCAGCAGCCAGCCGAGCAGGGGCGCGGGGCGCCGTCTGGCGGGTGACGATCCAGGTCGAAGCATTCAGCATCCTCAAACGATCGGAACAGTACGGGGACGGACGGCGACCGGCTCCGGAGGCGTGGTGCTGCAGCATAGCCAAGTTCAGGACAATCCTGACCAAGACTCAAAAATACTGTCTCTCAACCGACTTGTGGCAACTTGCCGGACATGACCGACATCTCGCACACCAGTCCCACACCCGGCGGATCGCCGCCCCGCACCAGGCTTCTCGCCCTGCCGCCCGCGCACCGGCAACCCGGCCCGGATTCGCCCATGTGAAGGGTTTCCGGCCCAAGTCCCCGCGGAGTTCGCCGAGTTCGTGCTAAAGGCCGTCGATGTCGGTCAATGTCACGCCAGTTGATCACCCGGACGAGGGGGTCGTCGGCGGTGTGGTGCGCTCCGGCGCGGCCCGGAGCTGTTCGATGCCGTCCTCGAAGCGCGGATTCGTCTGCGTGTCGAGTGCCTCGCCTCCTAGGGTCATCGCATGACCGACCACGGACACCGAAGCCCGGACCCGCTGGGCCAGACCCTGTGCCACCTCATGGGCCACGGGGTCTGGACGGGCATGCTGGAGGACGCGTTCGAGCGCCGGCACCCGATCGGCGCCACCCTGCTGCGGCAGGGCGAGCCGGGCACCCATGTCCTCGCCCTGCTGGCCGGGGTCGCCAAGGTCTGCCGTCGGGAGCGCAACGGCGACGTCCGGCTGCTGGCGTTCCGCGGCCCCGGCGAACTGCTCGGCGAGGTGGCGGTGTTGGACGACGGCGCCCGCTCGGCGAGCGTGCACGCCATATCGGACTGCACGGTCGCGGTGCTCACCAAGACAGTGTTCCTGCGCTTCGTCACCGAGCAGGGCCTGTTCCCCGTGATGGTGCGCTACGCCATGGGCCGGCTGCGGGAGTCGGACCTGGCGCGCTCCGGTGGCGACGTGACGGCACGGCTGGCTGCCGCGCTGGTCGCGCTCGCCGATGTCTCCGGGGGAGTGAGCCGGGAGGGGCGGACCGAACTCGCCCTGACCCGCGACGAACTGGCCCAGCACCTCGGCGTGTCCCGAAACACCGTCACCACGGCGCTCGCGGGGCTCAGCGCCCAACGGGTCGAGGTCCGACGGAAGGCGATCGCCATCGGTGACCCCGCCGCCCTCCGTCGCGTCGCCGAGACGCTTCACCCTGGGGCAGGAGTTGGACGAGCTGCTGGCACCCGAGCTGGTGCCGGCCCAGGTCGCCGAACTCGTGGACACGGTGAGCCGGGCCGGCGACGAAGAACCCGACCTGGCCGACCTGGGCCAGCGCCTCAGCTTCCTCGCCGAGACGGAGGTCCCCGACCTCCTGAGCGCGCTTCGAGAGGACCCGGACGCACTGGCGTTCCTGCTGGTGACCAGCGTCTTCGAGGGGCTTGATCACCGGCTCGTCCGGGACGAGACCGACAGGCTGCTCAAGCTGGCCGACGGCCGCCTCGATGCGGTGTTCCGGCCCGTGGACCGGGACGGCGATCAGGGTCAAGGCATGCGCGGTGAGACCCCACGGCCGAACCCGCGGTTCGTCTTCCGGCGGTCATTGGACGAACTGCTGGAGACCGTTCGGGCCGAGTACCTGCCCAGCGAGGTCCGGGAGGCCGAGGGCTACACCTTCACGGTGGAGCCTGTCCGCTTCAAGCGGCACCGGCAGGCGGAGACTGTGCTGCGGCACGTGTGGCGGCAGTACGGCGAGGTGTCCGGACTGCTGACCGAGTGGATGGACGACGTCCCCGGCACCGAGCCCGAACTGGCCCGACCCGTGGGCCGCGTGATGGGACTCGCCGCCGGCTGGAGCGGGGGCCGTCGGGCGCTGCGGCACATCCACGAACTGGCTCGGTCCGACCGCGCGCAGAGCCGTCGCACGGCCGCGTACGCGCTGGGCATCGCGGCGCAGAACGAGGTGCTCGCCGGAGAGGTGAAGTACCGGCTCAGGAGCTGGAGCCTCAACGGAGGCTGGCGGCTCCGGTCGACCGTGGCCGATGCCTGTGGCATGGATTTCGGTGCCTCCCGGCCGGCCTTCGCGATCTCACTGCTCCGGCATTGTCATCGCGGGGAGGAAGGCGATGAGCAGACGGTCGCCCGAGCTGTCGAGTGGGCACTGACGAGCCTCTTCGCGGGCGGAAACCAGGTCGCCGTCTTTCGCCACCTGATGGAGTGGGCAAGCCGACCGGGGCGTGACGGCGAGCTCGCGCTGAGCGTCTTTCCCCACCTGCTGCTGGACCCGTCGTGGTTCCAGCAACAGCTGCTCACCGAGACCGAGTTCACCGATGCCGTCATCGCCTTCATCCGCAGTGCGCTCAACGATGACGGCCGCTACGGCCGCACCAGCCTCGTGCTGCTCGAATGGTGTCACAGGGCCCTCCGGGACGAGACGCTGCAGGCCGCCGTGGAGTCGCTGCTCACGGTGCTCGCTCAGGGGATGCGCACCGGAGAGTTCAGGCTGCTCGTCGCGGTGGCCGGTGGAGGCTCCGAAATCGTCGGGCGTGACATCGCTGTTTGGGCCCTGGAGGCCTGGAAGCGCGGCGAGCCGCAGCCGCACTACCCCGCCCACACCTCCGAAGGACTCCGATGACCACCGACACCGACCGGCCCGTCTACACCCAGGCCACCCGTGCCCCCTGGCAGGAGATCCTGTGGCACCGCTGGTCCGGGCGCCGCGACCGGGCCCTGGTCCTGCGGGACCGGAGCGGCACCCTCGTACTGCGCCGCGGCATGCGGCGGCACACCCTCTACCTGGAGGAGTTCACCCACCGCCTGGCCGCCGACTGGCTCACCTACCGCCACCGGCGCTGGCCCACCAGCGTCAACCCCCACCTGCTGGTCACCCAGAAGACGGCCCTCGACCCGGACCACCCAGCTGTCGGCCGGATCACCATGCAGCTGAACCTGGTCCTGCCCAAGGGGCGCACCCTCGACAAGCTCCGCCAGGACCGCATCCTCGACGAGGCGTTCGCCACCGGCGACCCGCTCAAGCTCATGCGGCTCTTCGGCATCACCGAAGACACCGCCATGCGCTACGTCACCACCGCCCACCCGGAACGCACCACCAAGCTGCCCCGGTAGCCTCACCGCCACCAGCTGCTCGGCCGGCGCGCCGACTCAGCCGGCGGTGTCGGGGCTGGCGCGGGTCGCCCGCCGCCACCCGTCAGTGATGTGGGCCCCATCCCGTGGCCGGCGAGGCGACGCTGAAGGCGCTGGCCGCGGAGGCCGCGGCGAACGAGGCCCGCTACCGGGCGCGGGTGCGCACGGTGCTGCGCTCGTCGTACTCGGGGCACTGGCGGCGGATGCTCTCCCCGCTGCTCGGGGCGCTGGAGCTGAAGTGCAACAACACCGCCTACCGGCCGGTGATGGACGCGATCGACCTGCTGAAGCGGTAAGCAGACTCGGTAGAGCTTGAGATCGCAGGCCCGCGAGCGGCCGGTCGATCAGCGGGGCAGGATGCGCATTACTGCCTCGCGTTCGCCGCTGAGCCGCAGGCCTTGCTGTACTGCGGCGCTCAGATCGAGGTCGCCGAGCAGAGTCGCAGCCAGCAGGTGCGGCGGTCCGGTCAGTGACGCGGTGGGGTGGTCGACCCGGCCGGCGTGTGTGTGCACCGAGCCGTCCTTGACTTCGATGACCAGGTCCTCGCTGCCGTCGGCGTGCAGTTGCAGGGCGATTGCCGGCTGGTCGGGGCGGTGGTCGGTCAGTGCCCGGGCGGGCATGTCCAGCCAGTGGGTGCGGAAGGTGTCGTTGCCGCCCGGCTCACGCAACAGCGGCACGCCCCACCGGCTCAGCTCCTGCAGCACCGGCTCCAGCGCGCGGCCACGCTCGGTGAGGGAGAACAGGGTGGTGGCCACCGGCGGCGGGGCGGCCTCGCGGTGGATCAGGCCGGCTTCCTCGAGTTCGCGGAGCCGGTCGACCAGCAGGTTGCTGGCGATCCCGGGCAGCCCGTTGCGCAGGTCGGTGTGCCGGCAAGGACCCAGGGCGAGCAGTTCACGGACGATCAGCAGGGTCCATCGGTCGCCGATGGTGTCCAGTGCTTTCGCGATGCCGCAGTACTGCCCGTAGGTGCGCATGCCACCATCCTACATCGTGGTGTTGAGATCCAAAACTCTCTTGTTGACTTTCTCAACAACGTCCGTCTAGCGTCGCTGCCCATGACCTCCACCCTTTCCGTGCGTCGGCTGGCCTGGGCCGGCGTCGAGATCCGTCTCGGCGACACCCGCCTGCTGATCGACCCGCTCGAGAACGTCGCTCCGCTGGCGCCGGTGATGGGGCCGCCGCACCGGCCGGTCGACCCGGTCGATACCCCGCCCGGCACCCACGCCCTCATCACCCACCTGCACCCCGACCACTACGACCACGACCTGATCGCCCGGATCGCGGCCACCGGCACGATCGGCTGCCACACCCCGAGCGCGGCGGCGCTGCACGAGGTGGGCATCACCCCCGTCGCCCAGGACCTGGGCCAGTCACGCCGCATCGGAGAGCTGACCGTCACCCCGGTGACCTCGCTGGACTGGCGCGGCAACGACTGTGACCAGGTCGCCTGGGTCGTCGAAGGCGCCGGTCGGCGGGTCATCCACTGCGGCGACACCCAGTGGCACGGCAGCTGGTGGCAGATCGCCCGCGACCACGGCCCGTTCGACGTCGCGTTCGTCCCGGTCAACGGCGTCATCGCCCACTTCGAGGGCTACGCGGCCAACGTCCCGGCGACCATGACCCCCGAGCAGGGCGTCGAGGCCGCCGTCGCACTCGGCGCCGGCACCGTCTGCGCCATGCACTACGGCCTGTTCCACAACCCGCCGTTCTACACCGAACAACCCGACATCGAGCAGCGCTTCCAGCACGCCGCCGACGAGCGCGGCATCACCGCGGCCATCATCGCCGACGGCCAGCCCGTCCTCTGACCATCAGAAACAAGGAGCAACACATGAAGATCGTCCTGTTCGGTGCCAGCGGCAACATCGGCCGGCCCACCACCGAGGAACTACTGCGTCGCGGCCACACCGTCACCGCGGTCACCCGAGCCGGCCACATCGACGGACTCACGCACAAGGCCCTGACCGTGACCACCGGTGACGTCACAGACGCCGCCGCGGTCGCCGGCCTCGCCGCCTCCCACGACGCCGTACTGTCGGCCGTCGGCCCCCGGATCGGCCAGGAGAACGACCGCGCCACGATCCTCGGTGCCGCCCGTGCGCTGATCGACGGACTCCGCCGAGCCGGTGTCACCCGCCTGGTCACCATCGGCGGTGCCGGTAGCCTACGCACGCCGACCGGCGCCCGGGTCATGGACGACCCGGACTTCCCCGCGCTGTGGAAGGCCAACGCCGAGGCCCAGTCCGAAGCGCTCGACCTCTACCGCGGCGTGCACGACCTCGACTGGACGTACGTGTCGCCCGCCGCAGTCATCGGAGCGGGCGAGCGGACCGGGGCCTACCGCAGCGCCGGGGACACCCTGCTCACCGACGACGACGGCAACAGCCGCATCTCGTACGCCGACTACGCGATCGCCTTGGCCGACACGATCGAGAGCGGCACCGCGATCCGCCGCCGCATCACCGTGGCGTACTGAGCCATGAGCAACGACGCCGCCGGCCGGCAAACCCGATTCATCGTCCTGCTCGCAGCGCTCGTGGCCCTGGGACCACTGTCCATCGACGGCTACCTGCCCGGACTGCCGGACCTCGCCGGCGACCTGCGCGCCAGCGCCGCGGCCACCCAGCTCACCATCACCGCCTGCCTGGCCGGGCTGGCCATCGGGCAGCTGATCGCCGGGCCGCTGAGCGACACCTACGGCCGGCGGCGTCCGTTGCTGGCGGGCCTCGCCCTCTACACGATCGCCAGCGCGCTCTGCGCGGTGGCGCCCGACGTCCGGACCTTCGTCGGCCTACGCCTGGTCCAGGGCATCGGCGGGGCGTTCGGCATCGTCATCGCCAACGCCATGGTCCGCGACCGCACCTCCGGAACCCGCACCGCACGTCTCTTCTCCGCACTGACCTTGATCACCGGCCTGGCGCCGGTGTTCGCGCCGGTCCTCGGCGGCCAGCTACTGCGCGTCACGGCCTGGCCGGGGATCTTCGTGGGCCTGGCCGTACTCGGCGCCGTGATGCTGGCGGCCTCCGCCACAGGACTGCCGGAGACCCGGTCCTCCGCGTCACGCCAGCCGCTGCCGGCTGTCGTCGGGCAGCTGCTCAGCGACCGGGTCTTCACCGGGTACGTCCTGGCCAACGGCCTGGTCTTCGCGGCGATGTTCGCCTACATCTCCGGCTCGCCGTTCGTCCTGCAGGAAATCCACGGCCTGTCACCGCAGCAGTACAGCGCCGTGTTCGCCGTCAACGCCGCCGGACTCATTGCGGCCGCCCAGATCAGCGGCCGGCTGGTGGCCCGGGCCGGCGCCCGCGTGCTGCTGCTCGCCGGTCTGCTGGGCGCCACAGCCGGTGGCACCACGGTCCTGGGCGCGGTGCTGACACGGGCACCCCTGCCCGCGCTCCTGATCGGCCTGTTCGTCCTGGTCTCCAGCGTGGGCCTCGTCATGCCGAACGCCGCGGCCCAGGCCCTGGCCGACCACGGCGGACACGCCGGGTCGGCCGCCGCTCTGCTCGGCTTCAGCCAGTTCATGTTCGGCGGGGCACTTGCTCCGCTGGCCGGCGCGGGTGGCGCCACCGACGCCTTGCCGATGGGAATCATCGTCGCCGTGCTGCCGGCGCTCGCTCTGCTCACACTCGGCGTCCTCACCCGGTCGGTGCCCGGTGAGCGCACTCGCAGGCCGGCTCGCCAAGGACCTGCCGGGCACCGGCGACCGCGCCGGCACATCGATCGCAGACGCGGCAAGGTCCACTAGCAGCTGAAGGGTCGGTGGCCCAACCGTCGCGAACCGCGCCTGCCTGGCACACCCTCCGCCAGGCCGAAGTTTGACGCGCGGTGGATAGAACACCACCGGCATTCGGACTGACACTACTGAAGAAACGGTGTCGTCTGCGCTGAAGATCAGATGTCGTTCAACGGAAACGAGCCCCCAGGACCCTCAACAACTCCTTCAAAAAACCCGCCTCTTCAAGAACCTCGCAACACCCTTTGATGAGGAAATCCCGGGACAATCGGGCCGCAAGGCATGACCGAACGTCACCTCAGTTACAGAGCGCTACTTGTCACTTCGCCGTAGCTTCGGGAGGACAGGGCCTGGACGCAGGGCACGGCGTCCAGCCAGGGCACGGTGTTGCGGTCGGTGAACCAGCACACTTCGATCCCGTCCGCCCGGTAGCGGGCGGTGCGCGCCTCGATGCCGGTGATGGCGACGGCTGCCATCTGGGCTTCCAGGGCGGCGCTTGCCGTCCGGGGAGGTGGCCAGCACGTCCGCTCGCCAGGAGCCGTCGGGTGAGGGGACCTCGGACTCGGCGTTCCAGCCGGCCGCGCGGGCGTGGTGGGCCAGGTCGAGCTTGAGGAGGTGGTGCTGCATGCCCTCGCCGGCGGCCTTGGCCTCGCAGTGGGGCGCGTTGTTGGCGTGGCACAGGAACCATAGTTCGTAGGCTCCGTGGGTGCGGTGGACCAGGTGCAGCCGCCACTCGCACTCGTAGCAGGTCAGCGGCGAGGGCGTTTTGGTCTTGTAGATGCTCTCGCGGTCCTGGCCGCAGCCCAGGTCGGCCTGGGTGACGTCGACGCGGCCCCACTGGCCGTGGACTCCGACGAAGACCATCGTGTTTCCTTCCTTGTCGAAGGGCCGGTGAGGTGCCGCTGCTACAGCCGCCCGGAGGGTCAGACCGGCCGTAGCGGCGGACGCTCTTCCTGCCGTGCCGGGCCGTGGCCTCCGCCAGGTGCGGCACGCATGTGCTGGCACTGACGGGCATTGGCGGTGAAGGCGGCGCCCAGGATTTCGCGAACCCGCGCGCTTCCGTGCGGGCCGACACCAAGGCGGCGGTGTTCCTGGCGTTCACGGGCGCGGTGCTCGCGACCTTCATCCCCTTGGACACCGGCGGCACCGCTCCCGGGGGCCGGCTGCTGCGGTGGACCGCCGTGGCGAGCGCGCTGCTGGCCGTCGCCTGCTTCGTCTCCGCGCTCGTGCCGCGTCACCGCAAGGGGCGTGGCGCAGACCTGGCCGGCCCGGGGTACTTCGAGCACATCGCCCCGGGCGCGGGCCCGGACCGTCTGCGCCGCGCGTTCGCGCGGGCCGGGCGCGACCCGGCCGGCCCGCTGCTCGCCGCGCTGGCCGGGACCAGCGCGATCATCTGGGCGAAGTACCGCTGGATCGAGGTGGGGACCGTCCTGCTCCTCCTGGCGCTTCCCCAGTTCGCACTGACCCTCCGGCCGTTGTAGAGCGGAGGCCCCGGCCGCACCACGGCCGGGGCCGCGGCGGCCCGCCGGGGCAACAACTGTTGCGTTCCGTGGCAACAGTCATTGACGGACCGCGGCAGCGATCCCTACAGTGCGGTCCCATGGAGACGGACGATCTTGGTCGGCGGGTGGCGGAGGACGTGGCCGGTGGGGGCGGGGTGGCGGGGTTGCGGCGGCTGTCGGGGGTGATCGAGGCGTTGGAGGAGCGGCGGACCGAGCTGGTGGAGGAGTTGCGGCGCGGGCAGGAGGCGACCTGGGAGGAGATCGGGCGGGCCTGCGGGATGACCCGGCAGGGGGCGACGCGGCGGTGGGCGGGACGGCTGCGGGCCCGGTCGTTCGGGATCGCGGCGGCCGCGTACCAGGCCGGGCGGCCGGGGTACCCGCAGGCGCTGATCGGATCGGCGGTGCCCCGGGAGGCCCGGCGGGTGCTCGACCTGGGCGCCGGCACCGGCAAGTCGACCCGGCTGCTGGTCGAGGCGGGCCTGGACGTGGTGGCGGTCGAGCCGGACGCGGGCATGCGGGCGCAGCTGGCCGCGGCGGTGCCGAAGGCGGCCGTGCGCGCCGGCTCGGCGGAGCGCATCCCGCTGCCGGACGGGAGCGTGGACGCCGTCGTGGTGGCACAGGCCTGGCACTGGTTCGACCCGGCGGCCGCCGTCCCGGAGATCGCCCGGGTGCTCGCCCCCGGCGGGACGCTCGCCCTGGTGTGGAACGTCCGGGACGAGTCCGAGCCCTGGGCCGCCGAACTCGGGGCGCTGATGCACCGTCCGGCCCGGCAGCGGATCGACACCCGGCCCGTCCTGCCGGCGCCGTTCGGGCCGCCCGAGCGGCTGGAGATCGGCTGGGAGCACGAGACCACGCCGGCCGGGATCGTCGAGATGGTCGCCTCGCGCAGCTACGTCATCGCGCTGCCGGAGGCCGAACGCGCCCGTCTGCTGGCCGACGTCGGGCACCTGCTCGCGACCCACCCGGACCTGGCGGGCCGGGACGTCATCCGGCTGCCGTACCTGACGAGGTGCACCCGTGTCCGCCTCGGCTGAGCCCGTCGCCGGGAGCGCCCCGGCGCCCGTCGCCATCCGCCGCCTGGGGCGCGCGGACGCCGAACCGTACCGGGCGTTCCGGCTCACCGCGTTGCGCGAGACGCCGAGCGCCTTCACCTCCGGCTACGCCGAGGAGTGCGCCAGGCCGATGGCCGCGACGCTCCGGCGCCTGGCCGAGGCCGAGGACGGGCCGGGCGCGCTGCTCGGGGCCTTCGACGCCGACGGCACCCTGGTCGGCACCGCCGGGCTCACGGTGGCGCGGCGGAGCCAGGAGCGGCACAAGGGCACGCTGTACGGCATGGCGGTGGCCCGCGGCGCGGCCGGGCGGGGGACCGGGCGGGCCCTGGTGCGCGAGGTGCTGCGGACCGCCGCCGCGGACCCGTGGCTGCAGCAGGTGCTGCTGACCGTCTCGGAGGGCAACGAGGCGGCCCTGCGGCTCTACACCGCCTGCGGGTTCGAGGTGTGGGGGCGGGAGCCGAGGGCCGTCCTGGTGGACGGGCGGGCCGTCGCCAAGCTGCACATGGTCCGGCTGCTGGACACCGGGCCGACGGACGAGCGCGGCCGGCGCTGATCCCGGGACAAGGCCCGGCCCGGGCGATTGTCGGTGCGAGGGCATAGTTTGGGGTCGTCGGAGGGCCTGAGCCGCCCCCGCGATTCCATCTCCGTTGCCCGAAAGGGGTCTTCGCCGTGTCCGTCGCCGTGGGAGAGCAGGTCACCTACCTCGAACTGTCCGAGGACGAGGGGAGTGCGCACAAGTTCTACGAGGTGCGCATCGCCGGTGCGGTGGTGACGGTCCGGTACGGGCGGATCGGCGAGCCCGGTCAGAGCAAGGCCACCAGCTACCCCAGCGCCGAGAAGGCGGCCGCCGCGGCCGCGAAGAAGATCGGCGAGAAGGTCCGCAAGGGCTACGCCCCCGCCGTCCAGGGCGTGCGCCAGCGCCGCGCGGTGACCAGGCGGCAGATCGTCAGCACCCGTTCCACCGCCCGCCAGGCTCCGCTGCTGTGGCGGTTCCGCTCCGGCTCGCCCGCCTTCGGGATCTTCGTCGGGGAGGAGCACGCCTGGGTCGGCAACGAGCGCGGCGACGTGTACACCCTCACCCACGACGGCGAGGTCACCGCCCGCTACGGCCTGCCGGACGGCGTCAAGTGCATCGTCGCGGACGACTGGTGGATCTACGCCGGCTGTGACGACGGCAAGGTGTACGACCTGGGCGGCAAGGTCCCGCGGGTCGCCTACGAGATAGCCCAGGACGTCGACATCTTCTGGCTCGACATCCACGACGGGGTGCTCGGCGTCGCCGACGAGCGCGGCGGCCTGACCACGGTGGACCACGAGGACGAGTTCCAGTGGCGCCGCCAGGCCGACGGCCGGGCCGGCTGGATGGTGCGCTGCGACGCGGACGGCGTCTACCACGGCCACTCGCGCGGCGTCGCCCGCTACGACAACCGCAGCGGCGACCCGCGGTGGCACACCCCCACCAACGGCGAGGTGCTGTTCGGCTGGCAGGAGGCCGAGGAGGTGTTCGCCGGCACCGGGCGCGGCTGGGTGCACCGGCTGCGCAAGTCGGACGGCGCCGAGGTGGCCGCCTACCGCTGCGACGCCGCCGTGTTCTCCTGCGCGGCCTCCCCGGACGGCGAGTACGTCTTCGCCGGGGACAACCACTCCTCGGTCTACTGCTTCGCGGCCGACGGCACCCGGCTGTGGAAGCTCGCCACCGGCTGCGGCTCGGCGTACAGCATGCAGTACCGGGACGGCCGGCTGTACCTGGTGACCACCGACGGCTCGCTGGCCTGCCTGGACGCGAGCGAGCAGGCCGTCCGGGCGGCCGAGGGCGGCACGCTGCCGAGCACCGCGGAGGTCGGGAGCGCGGGCTGGGAGCCGGTGCTGGCCGGAGCGGAGCTGGAGACGGTCGCGGTGGCCCCGGGTGCGGGCACCGGCGGCGGGATCGAGGTGGAGTGCGTCCAGGACGGCGCCCGGCTGAGGGTGCGGGTGCTCTCGCAGGGCTACGACCCCACGTGGCGGGTGCAGTTCCCGAAGGACATCCGGGTCCCCGGGGCGCGCTACGTGGTCGCCGAGGTGCGGGAGTCCGCGTCCGGCGGCTTCTACCGGGCGCGCGGCGAGATCAAGCGCCTGCTCTGACAGCCGGGCCCCGGGGCAGGGCCCCGGGCGGCCGCCCGGGGGAAGCGGCCGCCCGGGGAGTCTCCTCGCCCGGGGCTGATCCGTGGCAGCGGATCAGCGGAGGCGGAGCACCAGCTTGCCGGTGTTCTCGCCGCGGAACAGCATCTGCAGGGTCTCCGGGAAGTCGTCCACGGTGCCCTCCACCACCTGCTCCTTCACCTTGATGCGGCCGTCGCCGATCCAGCCCGCGATCTCGGCGGCCGCCTCCGCGTACCGGCGGGCGTAGTCGAACACCACGAAGCCCTCCATCCGCGCCCGCCGCACCAGCAGTGACAGGTAGTTGGACGGGCCCTCGACGGTGCTCTCGTTGTTGTACTGGCTGATGGCCCCGCAGATCACGACCCGGGCGTGCATCGCGAGCCGGGTCAGCGCCGCGTCCAGGATCGGCCCGCCGACGTTGTCGAAGTAGACGTCGATGCCGTCCGGGGCGTGCGTGCGCAGCGCCTTGCGGACGTCCTCGGCGCGGTAGTCGATCGCGGCGTCGAAGCCCAGTTCCCCGGTGAGCAGCGCGCACTTCTCGGGACCGCCGGCGATGCCGACCACCCGGCAGCCCTTGACCTTGGCGATCTGCCCGACCATGGTGCCGACCGCCCCGGCGGCGCCGGAGACCACCACGGTCTCGCCCTCCTTGAGCGCCCCGACGTCCAGCAGCCCGAAGTAGGCCGTCATGCCGGGCATCCCGAGGGCGCCGAGGTAGGTGGACACCGGCGCGAGCGCGGGATCGACGGTGATCGCGCCCTTGCCGTCCGACACGGCGTACTCCTGGACCCCGAAGGCCCCGACCACGTGGTCCCCGACCCGGAACTTCGGGTGGTTCGACGCGACGACCTCGACCACCGACCCCGCCCGCATCACCTCGCCCAGCCCCACCGGCGGCAGGTACGACGGCCGGTCGTCCAGCCACCCGCGCATCGCCGGATCCAGCGACACGTACCGGGTCCGCCCCAGGAACTCGCCGTCCCCGGGCACCGCCACCGGCTCGCTCCCGTGCGCCCAGTCCTCCGCCCGGACCTCCCCGACCGGCCGACGGGCGAGGCGGATCTGGCGGTTGACTCCGGTGTCTTCGGTCATGACGTCTCCTGGGTGCGCACTCGGCTCGGGAAGTTCGACGGCCCGATTCTAAGCAAGCGCTTATTCATCTGACCAGAGCCTGCCACCTTCGGAAGTCCGGCAGGCGCCGACACCGGCGCCCGGCGCGGTACTCAGTAACGGTCGAGGAGGTGGCCGTAGCCGCCCGTCTGCCAGACGATGCGGCGGAACTCCCGGAGGTCGAGGGCGGCCGTGCCCAGTCCGACGGCGGGCGGGAAGTGGACGGTGCCGCAGCGGGCGCAGTACCAGGCCTCGGCCCACAGGCGTTCGGCCCGGGGCCGTCCGGCAAGTTCCTTCTCGGCCGACGTGTGGAGCAGTACCGCGGTCAGGAAGAGGAGGCCCGCGAGGATCACGGCGACGGCGGGCACCATGGGGGAGATCTCGAAGGCGTGGTGGTCCTGGAAGGTGGAGAACTGAGGGTCGTCGGCGTTGAAGTCGCCGGCGAAGGATCCGGCGAGGAAGGTGAAGCAGGCGATCACGAGCAGGGCGACCCCCACGCCCACCGCGGTCCGGACGGACGCCCGGTTGTCGATCGGCGCGGGCGCCAGGGCGCGGGACAGGTCGGACACGATCTCCCGGGTCCGGGAGTGGTGGTGGTCACCGTGCGGGTGCCGGGACGTCACGCTGCTGCGCCCGGAGTGGTACACCGCCGGGACGCTGCGGACCTGGTCGGTGAGCCCGCAGCGCGGGCAGGGGCGCAAGGCCGGTTGTGGCGGCGGCGGCGGTGGCGGTGCGGGTACGGCGTCGTGGGTCCCCATCGTGATCTCCCCCGTGGCGGCGTCCGGCCGGGGCGGCCGTCCGTCCGTACCGGCTCAGGACGCCGAAGCGACCGCCGTGGTTGCGGTCAACTCGCGCCGAGTGCAAGCTTGTTGGGGATATCCGGCGCGTCGCGGGTCCAGTCGGCCGGGGCGGGGGTCGCTCGGTCGGGGCAGGTCGGTCACCCGGTCACCCGGTCGCGTCCTCGCCGGCCGCCGGAGCGGGGTGGCCCGGCCGCCAGCCGAGCGCGGGCCCGAGCCGGGTCGCCAGATCGGTGAGGATCTGCACGTAGTCCCGGTGTTCGAAGGTGAACGGCAGGGCGAAGGCGACCTCGTCGACCTCCCGGTACCCGGCGTGCGCGTGCAGCCGTTCGACGAGCTGCTCGGACGTGCCGACCAGGTCGGGGGCGAACAGCAGCCGGGCCGGTCCCTGCGGGGCGAGCGTGCGCGGGGTGCGGGCGAGGGCGTACGCCTCGTACCTGGCGCGCTGTTCGGGCGTGGCGCTGTCGGTCGGGATGACCACCAGCCCCTGGGAGACCCGGGCCCGCTCGCCGTCGGGGTGGCGTTCACGGAAGGCGCGGATCTGTTCGGCCTGGATCGCGGCGAAGTCGGGCGGCCCGTCGTCCGTCCCGGCCTTCACCACGCTGCTGGTGAGCAGGTTGATCCCCTGTTCGCCGGCCCAGCGGGCGGAGCGCAGGCTGCCGGCGCCGTACCACAGCCGGGCGGCGAGGCCGGGGGCGTGCGGCTGGACCCTGCGGGAGTACGCCTCGATGCCCTCGGTGCCCTCGAAGTCGGAGGCGTCCTCGCCGCGGAGCAGGGCGAGCAGCCGTTCGGCGCGGCGGGGGCTGAAGTCCTCGTGCCCGCCGGTGTCGGGGTAGAGCGCGCCGCGCACGTGCTCGTAGTGGACGGGCGGGCCGACGGAGAAGCCGGGGTTGAGCCGGCCGTCGGACAGGACGTCCAGGGTGGCGAGGTCCTCGGCGAGGCGCAGCGGGTTCTCCCAGCCGAGCGGGGTGACGGCGGTGCCGAGCCCGATGCGGCTGGTGCGCTGGGTGGCGGCGGCGAGCACGGCGACGGGGGAGGAGATGCCGTACTGGAGGTGGCGGTGGCGCAGCCAGGCGTGGTCGAAGCCGAGCTGCTCGCCGAGGGTGATGAGGTCCAGGGTGGATTCGTGGCCGCGGCGCGGGTCGGCCTCGTCGAAGAGCCCGATGGTCAGGAAGCCGAGCTTCCGCAGGGGGCGAGGGTCCGGCGACATGGTGGGCGGCTCCGCGGGTTGTGGGACGGCCCGGGGGAGGGCCGGAGCGGTGGTGCCCTTCGAACGTAGGCGTCCCGGTCCCGGTCCGACAAGATCGGCACGCGATCCGGACACCCGACCGCAACGGACCCGCAACGGCGGGCAACGCCGCGCAGCACGGCGTCGTGCGTTGCGGGGCCCGCGCCCGGGTGCGGCGCGAGCCCCGCGTGGGACCGCCGGTCAGCAGCTGCGCAGTTCCGGGCTCTGGTTGCGGATCTGGTTGTGCAGCGAGGTGAACTCGCGGAACGCCTCGCTGTCCTCGGCGCCGGGCCGGAAGGCGCCGACGCGGTGGCAGTTGACGAAGGCGAGCTTCACGCCGAAGTGGTCCTCCAGGCTGCCCCGGATGGCGTTGCTGGCGAGCGCGCGCAGCAGCTGGGCCCGCTGCTCGTCGCTGGGCGTGGTGTTGTCGGTGGTGAACTCGTCGTCGCCGGCGGCGAGTTCGGTGCTGAGCCCGGCGACGACCTGGTAGGCGTACGGGAGCGAGTCGCGGACGGTGGCGAGGAAGTCGGCCTGGTCGACGCGGCCCTCCCGGGCCTGGGCGAGGAGGGCGGGGGAGACGTCGAGCGACATGGGTGTCCTCTTTCGGGGGTGTGGGGCGTGTCCGGGCGTCGGTGGGCAGCAGCCACCGCCATGGTTATCGAAGATGAAAACCATTACTGGTAAGCGTTGCGCCCACCCTGATGCCCTGTCAAGCACCGCCCCCCGAAGGACTGACGTCCGCCGCCGGCCGGCGGACCTTGATGACCAGCGTGGCGATCACGACCGCGAGCGCCGCGAAGACCAGGCCCATCTGGAAGGCGCTGGCGATGCCGTGCACCAGGACCTGTGAGGAGTAGGGCTCGGGGAGCTGTCCGGTGGCCTTGAAGCGCAGGGCCTCCTGCGGAGTGGCCTGCTGCAGGAACGCGCTGACCTGCTTGCCGGCCTCGTTGCGGCTGGCGGTGCCGTAGACGGTGACCAGGATCGACAGGCCCAGGGACCCGCCGACCTGCTGCGTGGCGTTGAGCATGCCGGTGGCGGCGCCGGTCTCGTGCGGGGCGACGTGGGAGACGGCGGTGAGCATCACCGGGACGAAGATCGAGCCCATGCCGAAGCCGAAGAGCAGGGTCGGGCCGAGGACGCCGCCGACGTAGGTGGTGTTGATGTCGATCTGGGTCGCCCAGGCCACGCCGGCCAGCACCAGGACGGAGCCGGTGACCAGGAACGGCTTGGGGCCCCACCGCAGTTGGTTGCGGGCGGCGAACTGGGCGGCGGCGATGATGGCCACGCTGATCGGCAGGAAGGCGAAGCCGGCCCGCAGCGGGCTGAACCCGAGGATCTCCTGCACGAACAGGGTGATGAAGAAGAAGATGCTGAACATCGCCGCGGCCACGCAGAGCATCAGCCCGTACGCGCCGGAGCGGTTGCGGTCGCGGAACAGGTGCAGCGGGGTGATCGGTTGCGGCACGCGCCGCTCGTTGAGCAGGAAGGCGGCCAGCAGGACGACGGCGAGGCTGAACGCGGTCAGCGTCACGGGGTCCGTCCAGCCGTGCTCGGAGGCGCGGATGAAGCCGTACACCAGGGAGACCATGCCCGCGGTGGCGGTGAATGCGCCGGTGAGGTCGAAGCGGCCGGGGTGGCGTTCGGACTCGTTGATGTAGAGCGGCGCCAGCAGGGCGATCGCGATGCCGATCGGCACGTTGACGAAGAACACCCAGCGCCAGGACAGCCAGGACGTCAGCATGCCGCCGAGCAGCAGCCCGATGGCACCGCCCGCGCCCGCGACGGCGGAGAACACGCCGAAGGCCCGGTTGCGCTCCGGGCCCTCCTTGAAGTTGGTGGCGATCAGCGCGAGCGCGGTCGGCGAGGCGATCGCGCCGCCGAGGCCCTGCAGGGACCGCGCGGCGAGCAGCCAGGCGGAGGACTGCGCGACGCCGCCGAGCAGCGAGGCCAGGCTGAAGACCAGGACGCCGACCATGAACACCCGGCGTCGGCCGAGGATGTCGCCCGCCCGGCCGCCGAGCAGCAGCAGCCCGCCGAAGGTCAGGGTGTAGGCGTTGATGACCCAGGACAGGTCGGTGGTGTTGAACCCCAGCGCCTGCTGGATGTGCGGCAGCGCGATGTTCACGATCGTGATGTCGAGGACGACCATGAGCTGGGTGGCCGCGATGACGGTGAGGGCTATCCCTGGGTGCTGGCCCCGACGTGCGGTCGCGGGCGGAGTCGTGGCCAGGGCGCGCGAGGTGACCATGGCAGGTTCCCCAATGACTCGGGGGTGAACGAGGGGAGGGGACGGATTCGTTCACCTCCACCGACACTAGTCCGGGGAGATAGGGAACACAACCGTTCATTACGGACAAGCGGCGATTTCCGGACACCGGGGACGAACGCCCACCGACCGCTCGACCCGGGTCTCCGGCCGTCCCGACCCCGGGTCTCCGGCCGTCCCGCTCAGACCAGCCCCGCACCCCAGGCGCGGGCGCGGTCGAGCTCGCCGGCGCGCAGCGGTCCGTCGTTGTCCTCCACGATGAAGCCCTCGGGTTCGGCGACCACGTCGAAGTGGCGGTGGGCGAGCCGGTGGGCGATGCCCTCGGCCGCTCCGCCGGACCGGGCCATGTCGACCCTGGTGTCGAACGCGGCCGCGTGGGTGCCCGGTTCGGTCGTCGGGAGGTCGTGGAACCAGGACCGCAGGCCCGGGCCCGCGGCGGTCTCCCGTGCCTCGGCCGCCGCCGTCTCGCGGCCCTCCTGGCGCCCCTCGGCCGCCGCGGCCATCCGGCGGCTGAGCCCGGAGGACATGCCGTGCATGTGGGTCGGGCCGCCGACCACCAGCAGGTCCGCGGACCGGGTCTGCTCGGCGTCGGCCTCGGCCACCGCGAGGCAGTCCACGGCCGCCCCGGGGTCGGCCCGGCGGACCCCCTCGGCGATCGCCTCGGCGATCTCCCGGGTGTTGCCGTACATGCTCTCGTACACGATCACGGTGTGCATGGTCGCCACCTTTCGTCACCTCCAGCCTCGCGCCGACGGCGTCCGGCGGCGGTGGGCCGTTCGGCCCGGATCGGGGCCGGCAGGCCCTCGTGGGGACGGCGGTTCGGCCCGGCGGCCGCACCGGCCGCACCGGCTGCAGCGCAGGCGCGCAGGCAGGCGGGCGGGCAGGCGCGCGGGCAGGCGCGCAGCGCAGGCGGGCGGGCAGGCGCGCGGGCGCGGGCGCCGAGGGCCGCGCGCCCGTCAGAGGTGGAAGCGCCGGGTCTCGCCGGGCCGGATCGTCGCCTCGGCGCCGCGCAGGCGGACGCGGACCGGCTCCTGGCGGTCCGCGCGCAGCCGCACCGTGACCGTGCGGCGGTCGACGGCGATGCCGAGGCCCCAGTGGCCCCGGTAGCGCAGGTCCAGCTCCAGGCGGCCGAGCGCGGAGGGCAGGTGCGGGTCGAGCCAGAGCGCGTCCTCGCGGACCTCCAGGCCGGTGTAGCAGCGCTGCAGCAGGTCCACCGCGCCCGCCATGGCGCCCAGGTGGACGCCCTCCGCCGTGGTGCCGTGCTGGCTGTCCCGCAGGTCGGCCACCAGGGCGTCGCGGAAGTACCGCCAGGACGCGCGGCGGTCGGAGCGGGTGAGCACCCAGGCGTGCACCACCGAGCTGAGCGTCGAGCCGTGGACGGTGCGCCGCAGGTAGTAGTCGGTCGTACGGCGCAGCAGTTCGTGCCCGGCCGGGTGGCCGAGGCGCCGCAGCAGGTCGCGCACCTCGTGGGCGGAGAACAGGTACCAGAGCATCAGCGCGTCGGCCTGCTTGGAGGCCTTGTAGCGGTTGACGCTGTCGCCCTCGGCCTCCAGGATCCGGTCGAGCCGGCGCAGGTCCGGGTAGCGGCGCCGGTAGCCCGCCCAGTCGAGCTCGGCGAGCCGCTCGTAGCCGTCGAACTGGCTGAGGACGCCGTCGTGGAAGGGCACGTGCAGGTGCCGGCCGACGTCCTGCCAGCGCTCCAGCTCCGCGGTGCCGAGGGCCAGGCGCTCGCGCAGCTCGTCGCGGCGGTAGCCGGGCAGGGCGTCGAGGGCGTCGCGGGCGCGGGCCAGCACCCAGGAGGCCAGCACGTTGGTGTAGGCGTTGTCGTCCAGGCCCGGCCGGTCCGCCCAGGGGTAGGCGTCGTGGTACTCGTCGGGGCCGAGGACCCCGCGGATCGACCAGCGCTCCCGGGCCCGGTCGTAGTCGGCGGCGGAGGACCAGTAGCGGGCGATCTCCAGCAGCATCTCGGCGCCGGCCGAGGCGAGGAAGTCCCGGTCCCCGGTGGCCTGGTAGTACTGCCAGACGTTGTAGGCGACGGCCGAGCCGACGTGCCGCTGCAGGTGGCTGTGGTCCGGCAGCCAGCGGCCGGACAGCGGGTTGAGGTGCAGCTGCTGGGACTCCTCCCGGCCGTCGCCGGCGCTCTGCCACGGATAGACCGCCCCCCGCAGGCCGAGCGCGCGGGCCTGCCGCCGCGCGGCTTCCAGGCGGCGGTGGCGGTGGCGCAGCACGGCCCGGGCGAGCTCGGGGAAGCGGAGGTCGAGCAGCTGCAGCACGAACAGCTCGTCCCAGAAGACGTGCCCCCGGTACGCCTCGCCGTGCAGCCCCCGGGCCGGGATGCCGACGTCCAGGTCGACGGAGTGCTCGGAGTACGTCTGGAGCAGGTGGAACAGGTCCAGGTGCAGCGGGCCGGCGCCGTCGAAGTCGGCCTCGATCCCGCAGCGGCGCCACAACTCGGCCCAGCGAAGGGCGTGTTCGGCGAGCAGCTGCCCGAAGTCGGCGGCTTCGGCGGCGAGCAGCCGGGAGGCGCGCAGCGGGGTCCCGGTCGCCCGGTCGCGGGAGGTGTGCACGGCGACCGTCTTCGTGACGGTGACGGGCCGCCCCGCGGTGGCCTCCAGGGCGAGGAGGTGGGCCGTCCAGCCCTCGCGCTGCTCGGTCGCCACCGTGTGCGCGCGGTCGGCGCTCGTGCGGGCGCACAGGGCGATCCGCAGCGGCGAGTGCAGCGCCTCGGCTTCGAGCCGGAGCAGCCCCGTGCCGTCCATCCCCTGACCGGCCGGGGCCAGGTGGCGCCCGACCAGCCCCCGGTAGCGGGCGACCCCGGTGTTGGCGACGTCGCCGTCCAGGCCCGAGCGCACCTCCAGCAGGCCGGACCAGTTCTCCGGGGTGAAGGTGCTCTCCAGGGCCAGCAGGTGCGGCCGGGCCTGGCTGGCGAGGCGGCGCTGTACCAGCCTGGTCCGCCGCCCCTGCCCGTCGACGACGAGGGCGGTGCGGGTCAGCAGCCCCCGGCGCAGGTCGAGCTCCAGCGTCTGCTCGGCGGGCGGCCCGGTGAACCACGCCCCGCCCGCCGGGCGGAAGGTCAGCGGCAGCCAGTTCGGGCAGTTGACCAGGTCCTCGTTGGTGACCACGCGCCCGGCGACGGCCGACTCCGCCCGGTCGTAGCAGCCCGCCAGGTACGTCCCCGGGTAGTGCACCCCGTCCGCCACCGCCTCCGGCGCGGCGCCCCGGCTGACCACGTACCCGTTGCCGACCGCGCACAGGGCCTCCCGCAGACCCTCCTCGGCCGGGTCGAAGCCCTGGTAGCGGAGGGTCCACGGGTCCGGCATGTCGGGATGCTCCGCTGGTGGGTCCGCTGCCACGAGGTGACCTCCGTGCCGACCGGTCTGCCTCCAGTCTGCGCATCCCGCCGCCGGGCCGCCCGCCGCCCGCCCGCCTGCCGCCTGCCCGCGGCCGGGCCGCCCGCCCGCCGCCCTCCGCTCGCCCGCCGCCGTCCGGCCCGCGGGCGGGGCCGATCGGCCCTTCCCCGGGCCGTGGCGGGGTGGCGAGGCTGGATGACGGAGACAGGAGGTGCGCCATGACCGCTGCCCACCCGTCGCTCACCACCGCGGAAGCCCTGCTGGCCGACGGCACCACCGTGGAGCTGCGGCCGCTGGGGCCGGACGACCACCGGGCGGTCCTCGACCTGCACGCCGCCGGGATGTCCGAGGAGAGCCGCCGGATGCGGTTCTTCGGGGTCAGTCGCAACGCGCCCGCCCAGGCCGCGGACCGGCTGTGCGGGCCGTCGCGCACCGGCGTCCTGGCGCTCGGCGCCTGGGCGGGGGACGAACTGGTCGGGGAGGCGGACTGCGAGCTGCTGGACGAACCGTCGCGGACCGCGGAGCTGGCCCTCGCGGTGGCCGACCGCTGGCACCACCGGGGCGTGGCCACCCTGCTGCTGGAACACCTGGTGCACGCCGCCCGGGCCGCCGGGATCCGGTTCTTCGAGGCCGACACCCTCTACAGCAACCGGGCCGTCCACCAGGTCTTCGCCGATCTCGGCCTGCCCGTCCGGCGGCACCACGCCCAGGGCGAGGTCAGGATCCGGGTGCCGCTGGACGAGGGCGACGAGCACTACCGCTCGGCCGTCGACGAGCGCGGGCGCCGCGCCGACGTGGCGAGCCTGGCCGCGCTGCTGCGCCCGGCCTCGGTCGCCGTGGTCGGGGCGTCCCGACGGGAGGGCTCGGTCGGCGGGACCGTCCTGGCGAAGATCCGGCAGGGCGGGTTCGCCGGTCCGCTCTGGGCGGTCAACCAGCATGCACGCGAGATCGGCGGCGAGCTCGCGTACCCGTCCGTCTCCGCGCTGCCCGCCGTGCCGGACCTCGCCGTGCTGGCCGTGCCCGCCGGCGCCGTCCCCGGCGTGGCCGAGGAGTGCGGCGAGGCGGGCGTGCGGGCACTGGTGGTGCTCACCTCGGGCCTCGGGGCGCAGGAGGCCGGACGGCTGATCCGGGCCTGCCGCCGGCACAGCATGCGGCTGGTCGGGCCGAACAGCCTGGGCCTGGCCCAGACCGATCCCGCCGTCCGGCTGGACGCCGAGTTCGGCGGCGCCTTCCCCCGGCCCGGGACCGCCGGAGTGGCCGTGCAGAGCGGCGGCGTGGGGATCGCCCTGCTGTCGCGGCTGACCTGGCTGGGCATCGGGGTGTCGAGCTTCGTCTCGCTCGGCGACAAGTACGACGTCAGCGGCAACGACCTGCTCCAGTGGTGGGAGGCGGACGGCCGCACCGACCTCGCACTGCTCCACCTGGAGTCCTTCGGCAGCCCGCGCGCCTTCGCCCGCACCGCCCGGCGGGTCACCCGCACGATCCCGGTGCTGACCGTCGACGCCGGCCGCTCGACCGCCGGCCGCCGCGGCGCCGCCTCGCACACCGCCGCGGCCGCCACCCCCACCGTCACCCGGGAGGCGCTGTTCCGGCAGGCCGGCATCACCGCCACCCGCAGCATCGACGAACTCGTCGCGGCCGCCGCCCTGTTCCACGCCCAGCCGCTGCCCGCACCGCGCGGAGCGGTCGCCGTGGTGTCCAACGCGGGCGGCATCGGGATCCTCGCGGCGGACGCCTGCGCCGAAGCCGGTCTCGCGCTGCCCGAACTCCCGCAGGGCCTGGCCGAACTGCTCCCCGCCGGCGCGTCCGTCCGGAACCCGGTGGACACCACGGCGGCCGTCACTCCGGTCGAACTCACCCACCTCCTCCGGGCGTTGGAGGAGGAACCGGCCGTCGACGCGATCCTGGTGTGCCTGGTGCCGACCGCGCTGGGCGCCGCCACCGGCGAGGACCCGGTGCGCGCCCTGGTGGAGGGCCCGGCCCGCCGCCGCGTCCCGATAGTCGCCGTGCTGCTCGACCAGCAGGTACCCGTCCGGTACCGCAGCTGCGCCGACGGCGGCGTGCTGCCGGCCTACTCGGACGCGGTGGCCGCCGCCCGGGCCCTCGTCCACGCCCGGGACCGCGCCCGCCGACTCGCCGAACCGCCGTCCGCACCCGTCGCCGCCCCGGACTGCGACCGGCAGGCGGCCCGCAGCCTGGTCGACGGCTACCTGACCGCTCACCCCGAGGGCGGCTGGCTGGACCCGCTGTCCACCGCCGACCTGCTGGCGGCCTACGGGCTGCCGCTCACCACGACCGTCTGGGTGCGGGACGAGCAGGCGGCGGTGGCCGCGGCCGACGGGCTCCGCGGGCTCGGGCACGACGCGAAGGTCGCCCTGAAGGCGTACTGGCCCGGGCAGGTGCACAAGAGCGCCGTGGGCGCCGTCCGCACCGGCCTCGCCACGGACGCCGACGTCCGCGAGGCCTACCGCGAGTTCACCAAGCGCTTCGGCGCGGAGCTGGTCGGCGCCGTCGTCCAGCCGATGGCCGCGCCCGGGCTGGAGCTGCTGGCGGGCGTGGTGCAGGACCGCGTCTTCGGCCCGCTCGTCGTCCTCGGACTGGGCGGCACCGCCACCGAGGTCCTGGCCGACCGGGTGGCCCGGCTCGCCCCGCTGAGCGAGCGCGACCTGACCACCATGGTCACCGAACTGCGCAGCGCCCCACTGCTGTTCGGCCGGAACGGCGGGGCGGCCGTCGACCTCGCCGCCGTACGGTCCGTCCTGACCGGGCTGTCCCTGCTCGCCGAGGACGTCGCGGAACTCGTCGAGGCCGACCTCAACCCCGTCATCGTCCGCCCGGACGGCGCGGTCTGCGTGGACGCCCGGGTGCGCCTCGAACGCAGGCCGTCCTTCGACCCCTACCTGCGGCGGCTCCGGCGCCCCGCGGCCGCCGGGCCGGCCTTCGAGGAGGAGTGACCCCGGAGCGGCGGGTCGGCGCCGCGGCCGGAGGCGCCGCCGCCCGTGCGCAGCGCTTCGCGGCGGCGCAGAATCGGTGGTGTCACCGCCCGCGCACCCCCACGGAGCAGGCCATGGACACGCCCCGGCCCGTACGCGTCTTCCTGCTGGACGACCACGAGGTGGTCCGGCGGGGCGTCCGGGACCTCCTGGAGGCCGAGGCGGACATCGAGGTCGTCGGCGAGGCCGGCAGCTGCGCGCAGGCCCTCGCCCGGGTGCCCGCGCTGCGCCCGGACGTCGCCGTGCTCGACGTACGGCTCCCGGACGGCGACGGCGTGAGCGTCTGCCGGGAACTCCGGGACGGGCTGCCCGGCCTCGCCTGCCTGATGCTGACCTCCTTCGACGACGACGATGCCCTGCTCGACGCGATCATGGCCGGCGCGGCCGGTTACGTCCTCAAGGAGATCAAGGGCGCCGACCTGGTCGGCGCAGTGCGTACGGTGGCCTCCGGCCAGTCGATGCTCGACCCGGCCACCACTCGCAAGCTGATGGAGAGCCTGCGCCACCACGACGAGCAGAGCGAGAGCGACGCGGCTCTCGCCGGTCTGACGCCCCGCGAGCGGGAGATCCTCGCCCTGGTGGGGGAGGGCAAGACGAACCGGCAGATCGGCCGGGAGCTCTTCCTGGCCGAGAAGACGGTGAAGAACCACGTCTCGCGGCTGCTCGCCAAGCTGGGCGTCGAGCGCCGCCTCCAGGCCGCCGTCCTGGCCGCCCATGCCGAGCCGACCGAGCAGCACCACCAGCGCCCGCACTGAGCCCGTCGCCTGCAGTGAGCCCGAGGGGCCCGGCCGGCCCCGGAGACGGAGCCGAACGGCCCAAGCGGCGCGCCGGCTCCCGGCCGCATGCTGGAGGTGATCGATCTCCCTGGAGGCGGCCATGCCCACCCTCACCCTCGACGCCCCCGCGCTGGAGAAGCTCGTCTCCGCCGCGGTGGCGGCACCCTCGATCCACAACAGCCAGCCCTGGCGCTTCCGGCTCCAGCCGGACACCTCGACGCTGGAGGTCCGGGCCGACCGCAGCCGGGCCGTCCCGGCCGTCGACCCGCAGGGCCGGGCGCTGCACATCTCCGTCGGCGCGGCCGTCCTCAACCTGAGGGTCGCCGCCCGCCACCTCGGCTGGGCGCCCGAGGTGAGGCTGCTGCCCGACCCGGCCGAACCCGGACTGCTGGCCGCCGTCGAACTCGACACTCCGGCCGGCGCACCGGTGCCGGGCACCGAGAAGCTGTACGAGGCGATCTGGCGCCGCCACTCCAGTCGCACCCCGTTCACCGGCGAGCCCGTTCCCCCGGCCGTCCTGGACGAACTGGCCACCGCCGCCCGGTCCGAGGGCGCCCTGCTCCACCTGCCCGACCACGCGGAGACCGCCCGACTGCTGCACCTCACCGCCGAGGCCGAGCGCCGCAACACCACCGACGAAGCCCAGCGCACCGAGAGCCGCAGCTGGATCCGCAGCGGCGAGGCACCGCCGTACGGCATCCCGGTCGGCGCGCTCGGTCCCCAGGACGCGGCCGGCCGACTGCCGATGCGCGACTTCTCGGCCATTCACGCCGATGAGCACCGTGCCCCTGCGCGCTTCGAGGCCGAGCCCCGCATCGCCGTCCTCGCCACCGAGCACGACGCCCCGCGGGACTGGCTGCGGGCCGGCCTCGCCCTGGAACACGTCCTGCTCGCCGCCACCGTCCACGGCGTCCGCGCCTCCCTGCTGCACCAGGCCATGGAGTGGCCCTACCTGCGCTGGGAGGCCCGCGACCCGCACCGCGGCCCCGGCCACGTCCAGATCCTGATCCGCCTCGGCTACGGCCCCGAAGGCGCCCCGACACCCCGGCTGGCCCCGGGGGAGGTACTGGACCGGCCCTGATCCCGGAGCCCTGGGACCCGGCGTTGAAGACGGACCCTAGGACAGCGGAACCCGCCAGACCAGCTCGGTGCCGCCCTCGGGGCGGGCCCGGGCGGTGAAGGTGCCGCCCAGGGCGGTGGCGCGGTCGGCGAGGTTGGCCAGGCCGCTGCGGCGGCCGCCCTCGGGCAGGCCGACGCCGTCGTCGGTCACGGTGACGGTCACGTCCGGGCCGACCGCGATGGTGGCCTCGACGGAGGTCGGCTTCGCATGGCGGGCCGCGTTGGACAGCGCCTCCTCCAGGACGGCGACGGCCGCGTCCGCGACCTCGGCGGGCACCGTGACGTCGAGCAGGCCGGTCATCCGCAGGGCCGGCGCGAAGCCGAGCGAGCGGGCGGCGCGGTCGACCACCTCGACGACGCGGCCGCGCAGTCCCTCCGCCGCCGGGCCGCGCTTGCGCAGCCGCAGGCCGAAGATGGTGGCGCGGATGGTCCGGACGGTCTCGTCCAGGTCGTCGATCGCCCGCAGCACCCGGTCGGCCGCCTCGGGGTGGTCGATGAAGCGGGTCGCGCCCTGCAGGGTCATTCCGGTGGCGAACAGCCGCTGGATGGCCAGGTCGTGCAGGTCGCGCGCGATCCGGTCGCGTTCCCGCAGCAGCGCGACCTGCTCGGAGTCCCGGCGCCGCTCGCCGAGCTCCATGGCCACCGCCGCCTGTCCCGCGAAGCCCAGCAGCGGCCCGGACCCGCCCTCCTCGAACAGCGCCGCCCCGGTGGCCCTGGCCAGCATCAGCACCCCGCGGATGCCGCGCTCGGCGGTCCCGACGGGGACGGCCACGGCCGGGCCGAGGCCCTCCCAGCGCGGCGGCCCGGCGGTGATCCTCGGGTCCCGCCGGACGTCGGGACTGACCACCAGCCCGCCGATGCGCACGGCGGAGCCGACGAACGACCCCTCGACCGGCAGCACCAGACCGCGGTGCTCCTCCGCACGCAGCCCGACGGCGATCCGCACCTCCAGCTCGCGGGCCTGCGGCACCGGCACGGCGAACACGGCGAGGTCCGCGCCGGCGATCTCGGCCGCCCGGGCGAGCAGCAGGTCCAGCACCTCCTGCTCCGCGCTGCCCGAGAGCAGGCTGCTGGTCACCTCGGCGCTCGCCTCCAGCCAGCGCTGCCGCTGCCGGGCCCGGGCGTACAGCCGGGCGTTGTCGATGGCCACGCCGGCGGCGACGGCGAGGGTGGCGAGCACCGACTCGTCCTCGGCGTCGAAGTCGCCGCCGCCGCGCTTCTCGGTCAGGTAGAGGTTGCCGAACACCTTGTCGCGGATCCGGATCGGCACGCCCAGGAAGGTCCGCATCGGGGGGTGGTCGGCCGGGAAGCCGTAGGAGGCCGGGTGCTCGGAGAGCCGGGAGAGCCGCAGCGGCTCGGGGTGGCGGATCAGCTCGCCGAGGATGCCGTGCCCGGACGGCAGCGCGCCGATCAGCGCGACCTGTTCGTCGGTGACCCCGACCGGGATGAACTGCGAGAGGCGCTGGTCCTCGCCGATCACCCCGAGCGCGCCGTACTCGGCGTCCACCAGGGTGACGGCCGCCTCCACGATGTGCTGCAGCACCTGGGTCAGCTCCAGGTCGCGTCCGACCGCCAGCACCGCCTCCAGCAGGCTGTGGACGCGGTCGCGGGTGCCGCGGGCGGCGTCCAGGCGGGCCTGGAGTTCGTCCAGGAGCTCGTCCAGCCGCAGCTTCGGCACGGGGGCGCCCGGCTGCGACGCACCGGCCTCCGACGCGCTGTCCAAGGGAACCTCCCTGGCTCGACCCCGATGGCCCACGGACCAGCGTAGGCGCGCGGCCCGGGCCGCGTCGGGCGGAAGGGGGGTCCAACGGCCCCGTCGGAGCACCCCACCGGCCCCCTGGCGGCGGGTGGGGCCGCGGATGACGCTGGAAGGGCGAGCGGGACCGCCACGGCTCCGCCGTCCGAGAGGAGCGACCGCAGCATGAAAGCGCTCACCTACCACGGACCCGGCCGCCGCACCTGGGGCGACGTCCCCGACCCGGTCGTCCGCGACCCCGAGGACGCCGTCGTCCGGGTGGACGCGGTCACCATCTGCGGCACCGACCTGCACATCCTCAAGGGCGACGTCCCGGAGGTCGAGGAGGGCCGCGTCCTCGGCCACGAGGCCGTCGGCACCGTCACCGAGACCGGGCCGGGCGTCCGCACCGTCGCACCCGGCGACCGCGTCCTGATCTCCTGCATCTCCGCCTGCGGCCGCTGCGCCTACTGCCGCGCCGCGAGCTACGGCCAGTGCACCGGGGGCGGCGGCTGGATCCTCGGACACCTGGTCGACGGCTGCCAGGCCGAGTACGTCCGCACGCCCTTCGCGGACACCTCGCTGTACAAGCTGCCCGACGGGGTCCGCGACGAGGACGCGCTGCTGCTCGCCGACATCCTGCCCACCTCGTACGAGGTCGGCGTGCGCAACGGCCGGGTCGGGCCGGGCGACACCGTCGCGATCGTCGGCGCCGGGCCGATCGGGCTCGCCGCGATCCTCACCGCCCGGCTGTACAGCCCGGCCCGCATCATCGCGGTCGACCTCGCGCAGAGCCGCCTGGACGCCGCCAAGCGCTTCGGCGCCGACACCACCCTGACCGTGGCCGAAGCCACCCCGGAGGCCGTCCGGGGCCTGAGCCGGGACGGGCTCGGCGTGGACGTCGCGATCGAGGCGGTCGGGGTGCCCGAGTCCTTCGAACTCTGCACCCGACTGGTGCGCCCCGGCGGCCGGGTGGCCAACGTCGGCGTGCACGGCGGGCCCGCGACGCTCCACCTGGAGGACCTCTGGATCCGCAACGTCACCGTCACCACCGGCCTGGTCGACACCCACAGCACCCCGATGCTGCTCGACATGCTGGCCGTCGGCCGGCTGGACGTCGGGGGCCTGGTCACGCACCGGTTCGGCCTCGGCGAGATGCAGGACGCGTACGACGCCTTCGCGGACGCGGCCGGCACCGGGGCGCTCAAGGTCGCCCTCTTCCGGACCTGACCCGCCTCCCTCCGTCGACTCCCGTCCCGTCCCGGCCACGCCGGAGTGCCGGACGTGGGCAGGACACGCGCCGCCGCCCCGGAAGCCCGTTCCGGGGCGGCGGCGCGAGTCGCGGGGCGCGTGGGGCTCAGCCCGTGATCGCCTTCAGGGCGGCGGTCATCGTCGCGGCCATCGTGGAGGTGCCGTTGTAGGAGCCGACGGTGGCGTCGTTGAGGGCGTTGACGATGTCGTCCCCGGCGACCTGGTTGTTGTCGCCGACGATCACCGTCCCGTAGTTGCCGCCGGTGGCCTGCGCGGCCTCCATGGCGCCGGTGGCGACCCCGGCCGTCGTCCCACTCGCGCCGTTGTGGGAGCCGACGGTGGCGTCGTGGCCCGCGTTGATGATGTCGTAGCCGGCGACCTGATTGTTGTCGCCGACGATGACCGTCCCGTGGTTGCCGCCGGAGACGACCTCGGCGCTCGCGGCGGTCGGCACGGCGGCCAGGCCGGCGGCGGCGAGCAGGATCAGTGTTCGGGTGAGGCGACGGTTCATGGGTGTTTCTCCGCTTCTGTCAGTGTTCGTCCCCGGTCGGGGCGAAGGTGACAGTAGGCGTCGCCCCCCGGGGCGGCGGGCGATGGTCCGCCGCCCGTGGCGTGTCGGACCCGGGTGGAGGATTCCCGGTCGCCACGACGCACCGGCCCCGGGTGGCGGCCTCGTGCGCCGCGGCCGGTGACCCCGGCCGGGGTTCACCCGTCCGGATGGCCGGCGGCGCGGCACGTCGGGGAGCGGCGGTGGCGCCGGGCTAGGGTCGGCGGGGCCGGTCCGCCCCACCACGGGAGAACGATGCCGAGGGTCCCCAGTCTCCGCTCACGGTGGGCGAGTGCCGCCGCCGGGCTGGCCGTCGTCGCGTCCGCTCTGACGGGCTGCGGGAGCAGCGGGCAGAGCGGCCAGGCCACCCTGAACTGGTACAACTTCCCGGACGACTCGGGCGCCCTGCAGCAGGCCGCCGACCGCTGCGGGCAGCAGTCCGGCGGGCGTTACACGATCCGCTACAACAAACTGCCGCGCGGCGCGGACGGCCAACGCCAGCAGCTGGTGCGCCGGATGGCCGCGCACGACACCGACGTGGACATCCTGGGCCTCGACGTCACCTGGCCCGCCGAGTTCGCCGAGGCAGGCTGGATCCACGAGTGGACCGGGCAACTGCGCGACCGGGCCACCGCCGACACCCTCGACGCGGCGGTGCGCACCGCCACCTGGCAGGGCCGGCTGTACGCCGCGCCGTACAACTCCAACACCCAACTGCTCTGGTACCGCGACGACCTGGTGCAGACCCCGCCCGGGACCTGGGCCGAGATGCTGGCCAAGGCGGACGAGCTGGCCCGCGCCGGCAAGCCGCACTACGTGGAGATCCAGGGCGCCCAGTACGAGGGACTCACCGTCTGGTTCAACACCCTGATCACCAGCGCCGGAGGCTCGATCCTCACCCCCGACGCGCAGGCCCCCTCGCTCGGGGCGCCCGCCGTCACCGCCGCCACCGTGATGCACGACCTGGCGACCTCACCCGCCGCCGACCCGTCGCTGCCGAACCAGATGGAGGACCAGAACCGGCTCGCCATGGAGTCCGGCACGGCCGCGTTCGAACTCAACTACCCCTTCGTCTACCCCTCGATGAAGGCCAACCAGCCCGAGCTGTTCCAGCACTTCCGCTGGGCCCCGTACCCCGCCGTGATCCCCGGCCGCCCCGCCAGCGTCACCATCGGCGGGATCGACCTCGCGGTGGGCGCCTACAGCCGGCACCCCGACCTCGCCTTCGAGGCCACCCTGTGCCTGCGCGACCGGGAGAACCAGCTGACCAACGCGCTGAAGGGCGGCCTCCCGCCCTCCCTGCGCAGCCTCTACCAGGCGGCGGAACTCACCCGGAGCTACCCCTTCGCCGCGGACGTGCTCGCCGCCCTGGACTCCGCGAGCATCCGGCCGAAGACCCCGGCCTACCAGAACGTCTCCATCGCCGTCTCGCACACCCTCTCCCCGCCCGCCGACATCCGCCCGGAGAAGGACGTGGCCGACCTCCACGGGCAGATCCAGGACGCCCTCGGTTCGAAGGGGCTGATCCCGTGACACCGTCCACCGCCTCCCGCGCCACGGCCGGCAAGGCCCCGGCCGGGCCGTCCCGTGGCGCCCGCCAGGAACGCCGGCTCGGCCTGCTGCTGTGCGCCCCCGCGGTCGTCGTGATGCTCGCCGTCACCGCCTACCCCATCGGCTACGCCGTCTACCTCTCGCTCCAGCGCTACGACCTGCGCTTCCCCGAGCAGGCGCACTGGGTCGGGCTCGCCAACTACGGCGCGGTGCTGAGCTCGCCGTACTGGTGGCAGGCGCTCGGCGTCACCGTACTGATCACCGTCGTGTCGGTGGCCGTCGAGCTCGTCCTCGGCCTCGCCCTCGCCCTGGTGATGCACCGGGCCGTCTTCGGCCGCGGCACCGTCCGCACCGCCGTCCTGGTGCCGTACGGGATCGTGACCGTCGTCGCCGCCTACTCCTGGCAGTACGCCTGGACACCCGGCACCGGCTACCTCGCCGCCCTGCTGCCCGAGGGCAGTGCCCCGCTGACCGAGCAGTGGCCCGCCATCGGCCTGATCATCCTCGCCGAGGTGTGGAAGACCACCCCGTTCATGGCCCTGCTCCTGCTCGCCGGACTCGCCCTGGTGCCCGACGAGACCGTCCGGGCGGCGATGGTGGACGGCGCGAGCTTCGGGCAGCGGCTGCGCCTGGTGATCCTGCCGCTGATGAAGCCGGCCATCCTGGTCGCCCTGCTCTTCCGCACCCTGGACGCCTTCCGGATCTTCGACAACATCTACGTGCTGACCGGCGGTTCCAACGGCACCGGCTCGGTGTCGATCCTCGGCTACGACAACCTCTTCACCGCGCTCAACCTGGGCATCGGATCGGCGATCTCCGTCCTGATCTTCGTCTGCGTCGCACTCATCGCCCTGGTCTTCGTCAAGCTGTTCGGCACGGCGACGCCGGGCGCGGAACCGGAGAGCCGATGAGCACCCGACACGCCCGGACGCTGACCGGCTGGGGCGTCGCCAACCTGGTCGTCGTCCTGTACGCGCTCTTCCCGGTGTGGTGGATCGTGGCGCTCTCCTTCAAGGACCCCGCCACCCTCACCGACGGGAACTTCGTCCCGCGCGAGTGGACCTGGGCCAACTACCGCGGCATCTTCCAGACCTCGGAGTTCACCCGGGCCCTGGTGAACTCGATCGGCATCGCGGTGATCTCCACCGCCATCGCCGTCGTCCTCGGCACCATGGCGGCCTACGCGGTGGCCCGGCTGCGCTTCCCCGGCAAGCGGCTGCTGATCGGCATCTCCCTGCTGATCGCGATGTTCCCGCCGATCTCGCTGGTCTCACCGCTGTTCAACATCGAGCGGGTGCTCGGCCTCTTCGACACCTGGGCCGGGCTGATCATCCCCTACATGACCTTCTCGCTGCCGTTGGCGATCTACGCCCTCTCCGCGTTCTTCCGGGAGATCCCGTGGGACCTGGAGAAGGCGGCCAAGGTCGACGGCGCCACGCCCTGGCAGGCGTTCCGGCTGGTCATCGCACCGCTGGCGGCGCCCGGCGTGTTCACCACCGCGATCCTGGTGTTCATCTTCTGCTGGAACGACTTCCTCTTCGCGATCTCGCTGACCTCCACCACCTCGGCCCGGACGGTGCCGGCCGCCATCGCCTTCTTCACCGGGAGCTCCCAGTTCGAGCAGCCGACCGGCTCGATCGCGGCCGCCGCCGTGATCATCACGATCCCGATCGTGGTCTTCGTGCTGCTGTTCCAACGCCGCATCGTCGCCGGACTCACCGCCGGCGCAGTCAAAGGTTGAGACCGCCCCACCCGGCGGACCAGGAAGGCGGACCGTGGCCGAGATCGTCCTCGACGGCATCACCAAGCGCTACCCCGACGGCGCCCTCGCCGTCCGCGACGTCAACCTCACCATCGCCGACGGCGAGTTCGTGATCCTGGTGGGCCCTTCCGGCTGCGGAAAGTCCACCACGCTCAACATGATCGCCGGGCTGGAGGACATCACCGACGGCACCCTGCGGATCGCCGGGGAGGTCGTCAACGACCGCGCGCCCAAGGACCGTGACATCGCCATGGTCTTCCAGAGCTACGCCCTCTACCCGCACATGAGCGTGCGCGACAACATGGGCTTCGCGCTGCGGCTGGCCAAGACCGACAAGGCGACCATCGCCGCCAAGGTGGAGGAGGCCGCCCGCATCCTGGACCTCACCCAGCACCTGGACCGCAAGCCCGCCAACCTCTCCGGCGGCCAGCGCCAGCGGGTCGCGATGGGGCGGGCCATCGTCCGCGACCCCAAGGCCTTCCTGATGGACGAGCCGCTGTCCAACCTGGACGCCAAGCTCAGGGTCCAGATGCGCACCCAGATCGCCGCGATCCAGCGCCGTCTGGGCACCACCACCGTCTACGTCACCCACGACCAGGTGGAGGCCATGACGCTCGGCGACCGCGTGGTGGTCATGCGGGCCGGCGTCGTCCAGCAGGTCGGCTCGCCGCAGCACCTGTACGACGAGCCGGTCAACCTGTTCGTCGCCGGGTTCATCGGCTCGCCCGGCATGAACTTCCTGGGCGCCGAGCTGGAGGAGAACGCGCTGCGCACCTCGCTGGGCGCGCTGCCGCTGGACGACCGCACCCGGCGCGCCCTGGAGCGGGCGGACGCGCCCCGTGAGCTGATCGTCGGCATCCGCCCCGAGGACTTCGAGGACGCCGCGCCGGCCGAGCACACCGGTGGTGTCACCTGCACCGTCACCGTCGAGGTCCGGGAGTCCGTGGGCTCCGACGTGTACGTCCACTTCGCGGAGGAGGGCGGGCCGGCGCCGACGGAGGAACTCGCCGAACTCGCAGCGGA
This sequence comes from Kitasatospora sp. NPDC085464, assembly GCF_044541955.1. Taxonomy (NCBI): domain Bacteria; kingdom Bacillati; phylum Actinomycetota; class Actinomycetes; order Kitasatosporales; family Streptomycetaceae; genus Kitasatospora; species Kitasatospora sp. NPDC085464. The sequence goes on along the minus strand of NZ_JBITTM010000004.1, from coordinate 57,253 downwards.
CTCGGGCCGGGCCGACACGGGCATGCAGGAGCACCGCGTGGTCGCGCGGCTGAACACCGCGACCCGCGCCGCCGAGGGCCACCCGCTGGAGCTGTGGGTCGACACCGCCCGGATCCACGTCTTCGACCCCCGCGACGGCGCCAACCTGACCCACCCGGAGCGCCGGCCGGGGTGAGCCGGGCGGGCGCGGCCAGGGGCGACTACGGGGTGCCGCCCTCCTGGCGGGCCATCCACTCCATGATGGCCCGCTCGGTGACGGCGAGGTCGTCGGTGGGGCTGAACTGCAGCAGTTCGGTTCCGGCGTCGACGTACGGCCGGTGGCCCGGCGGCTGGTAGAACGCGTCGCCGGCCTCGTACACCTCCTCGTGGTCCCCGAAGACGAAGCGCATGCGTCCGGCGATGACGTAGCCCCAGTGCGGGCAGTGGCACATCCCGCCGGGCAGTGCTTGCAGCGGACCGTCCAGGTCGGCCTCGGCGGCGAAGGAGACGAACTCGACCGTGTAGCCGTTCATCTCCGCGCGGCGGTCGGTCACCGGCCCGAACTCCTGGACCTGCGGCGCCGACTGCTTGGATACCTTGGGCATCGGTACGGCTCCTCCCGGTGGCAACCCCGACACTTCCCCTCGTGTCGAGTCGACCACCTCGCGCCCCGGGGCGCATCCGGGCCGGACGCCGGAACGCGCGCCGCCGGTCCGGAGGAGGTCCGGACCGGCGGCGCGCGCGGGTGGGGTGCGGGTGTCAGGGCGTGGGTGTCAGGACGCGGCCGGGGCGGCCGGCGCGCGGCGGGACAGCGCGTCGGAGGCCTTGACCGTGCCGTACAGGGAGACGGCGAGGGCGAGGACCAGGGCGGCGCCGGCGGCGAAGAGGCTGCCGGAGGAGACGGCCTTGGCGCTGCCGGCCTCGGTACGGGCGGAGCCGGCGAGGAACGGCACGACCGCCAGCACCGCGCCCCCGAGGGCGACCTCGCCCCACACGACCTTCGGGAAGTGGTGCAGCGTGAGGTGGTGGAGGGAGGCGGTGTCGTCGGCGCGGCGGGCCCGGGCGATCCGGGGCATCAGCCAGAACTGGTTGAACGCGCCGGCGGTGACCAGGGCGAGGACGAGGAGGACCTTGACGAGCAGGGCGAGGCCGTAGCCGGTCGTCCACAGCTGGGACACCGAGCCGACGTGCTTCCAGGTGAGCCAGAGGCCGGAGACGACGACGGCGCCGACGCAGACCATGGCGACGAGGCTGAAACGGCGCCACAGGTCGGCCCACAGCGGGCCGGCGGCGTCACCGAGGCGGCCGCGGGCGCCGGCGAGGGCGACGAGCAGGGCGAGGCCGCCGAGCCAGACGGTGCCGGAGACGATGTGGACCTGGTCGAGGACGAGGTCGAGCCGGCGGTCGAGGTCGGCGGGCGCGGTGGTCGGGACGGCGGCGATCAGGGTGACGGCGAGGGCGGCCGGCAGGGCGGCGAGGGCGACGCGGTCGGTGTGGCGGCGGACGGCCGGGACGAACAGGGCGGTCAAGGCGGCGGCCGTGGCGAGCAGGGCGGCGTTCTGGACGAGGTAGACCGTGCCCTGGGCGATCCAGGCGCCCTTGGCGGCGGGGGCCCGGAGGAAGTCCAGGATCCGGTCGGGGGCGAGGGCGTCGCCGAAGGGCATGCCCTTGCCGGAGCGGGCGACGCGGGCGGCGAGCTGGAAGTAGCCGGCGACCAGCAGCACCACGCCCGCCCAGGCGAGGTACACCGCCGATCTGGATCTCAGGACGGATGCGTCGTGCGTGCCGTCCTCGCCGCCGGTGCGTTCGGCGGCCCGCAGAGACGGGAGGACGGTGGTGGCGTAGGTGACGGTGGTGCCGATGGCTCCGCTGAGGCCGATGAAGTAGCCCGTCTTGGTGAGGATCCGCCAGAGCTGGGGCGTGGTGTATCCGGCCGTGTTCGCGGCCAACAGCAGACTGTTCATGAGGGAAGGCTAACCTTAGGAAGGTTAGCCTTCCCTCATTCTCGGCCGCCGGCTGTCCTATCGTCATGAATCCGTGATGAACCTTCGGGAACCGGTGTGGGTCGAGGTGCGCACGGGCCGGCGGGGGCGTTTCGTGGAAGCAGCGCGGGATTCGCGTCACGACGAGTCGGCAAGGGAGCTGTGACATGGCTGTGGTGATGTCGATGCGGTGGGTCGGGGCCACTCCGGAGCAGTACGACACGGTGCGTGACGAGGTCCGCTGGGAGGAGCTCGAACCGGCGGGTGCGCAGCTGCACGTCGCCTGGTTCGACGCGCAGGGCCTGCACGTGACCGACGTGTGGGATTCCCAGCAGGCGTTCGAGACGTTCTTCGCCGAACGGCTGGCCCCGGCGGTCGAGAAGGCCGGCATCCCCGGCGCACCGGAGACGACGTTCAGTCCGCTCCACCGGCGCTTCGTCGTCCCGGGCGTCAGCGGCGCCGCCTGACCGGACCCGGCGGGTGCGGACGGCACACGGCGGGTGCGCCGCAGCCCGGCGCACCCGCGCGGGGGTCAGGGCCGGGCCTCCAGGAGGATGTTGAGCGGGGCGCTGTCCTCGGCGATCCGCCGCACACGGGTGAGCCCGCCCGCCGCCAGGACCTCCCGCAGCCGGGCCTCGCCGGCCATCGTGCCGAGCGCGGCCGCGCCGGTCTGGCCGAGCGAGGACGGGGTGCATACCAGGGTGGAGATCGCGTAGCCGACGCGGGCGTAGGGATTGGCGAAGTCGTCGGCGAAGCGGTCGGCGGCCAGCGGCTCGACGACCAGGACGGCGCCGTCCGCCGCGAGGGCGGCCCGGGCGTGCGCCACGGCGGCGACCGGATCGCCCATGTCGTGCAGCGAGTCGGTGAAGGTGATCAGGTCGTAGCCGTCGCCGGGGTAGCCGGCGGCGTCGGCGACCTCGAAGACGGCCCGCCCGTCGAGCCCGGCCTCGGCGGCGGACGCCCGGGCCCGGGCGACGGCAGCGTCGTCGGGATCGAAGCCGACGACGGTGCTGTGCGGCCACCGCTGGGCGATCAGGATCGAGGAGAGGCCGTGGCCGCAGCCGACGTCGGCGACCCGGGCACCGGCTTCGAGCCTCGGCACGATGCCCTCGACGGCGGGGATCCAGGCGGCGATCAGGCCGTGCACGTACGCGGGGCGGGTGAAGCGCTCCTGCGCCAGGCCGAGGGCCGGGTGGTGCTCGCCCCAACCCATGCCGCCGCCGGTGCGGAAGAAGCCCTCGATGCGGTCGAGGTCCGCCCAGAGCGCGATCAGGCCGGGGAAGACGCCGATCAGCGCGGTCGGGGAGCCGTCGTCGGCGAGGACGGCCGCGTACTCGTCGGTGAGGGTGAAGCCGTCCGTCGCCGGGTCGTGGTCCAGGTAGCTGGCCACGGCGACGCCGCGCAGCCACTCCCGGACGTAGCGCTCCACCAGGCCGGTGCGGGCGGCCAGTTCGGCGGACGTGAGCGGGCCGGCGCCGGCCATCGTGCGGAACAGGCCGAGCCGGTCGCCCAGCACGATCAGCGGCGCGGTGCAGTTGACGCCGAGCTCGCCGAAGACGTGTCCGACGGCGGCTTCGAGCCGGTCGGGGTCGACGGTCGGGGGCGTGGAACCGGTCGGCGGCGAGGGTTCGGTCGGGGTCGGGGTCGGGGTCGGGCTCGGCGTTCCGGTTTCGGCCGGTGCTGCGGTTTCGGCCGGTGCTGCGGTTTCGGTGGCGGGTGCCATCTCGATCACCTCTTCGGAAGTGCTGGTGACCGAGAGGCGTGGGAAACCGCCTCACAAGCTGTGGGACGGGCGCCCGGCGGGCCGTCGGGCGGTCACAGCTGCCAGTGCACCGGCTGCGCGGGGCGGTAGGCGCACGCCCGGCCGGTGGTGACCGACGCGGCGAGGTGCCGGCCCAGCTCGGGGTGCTCGCGCTCGATCCGGCGCATGGTGTCCCGGATCCGGGCGGTGACGGTGGTGCGCGCCCGCTCCCCGGCGTCGCCGAGGCGGCGCGGGCGCCCGCCGAGGCCGTACGCGCCGCGCAACTCGGCGACCAGCGCGTCGCGTTCCTCCTCGGCGCGGGCCAGCCGGGGGACGTCGTCGAGCTCGCGGGCCTCGGCGATCTCCCCGTCGAGGCGGTCCAGCCGGGCCCGGTAGGCGGCGCGCGCCCGTTCGTCCGCGCGCTCGTCGCTGCCGGAGGGCGGGTGGTCCGGGCCGCCCAGCAGCCGGGTGGCGGAGACCTCCCGGCCGGGGGAGGACAGCAGCAGCGCCAGGTCGTGCAGGCCCTTGGCGTCCTTGAGGACCACCGTGCGGCCGCGGTACCCGAGCGTCCACAGCTGGCCGTCCCGGTGGAACACGTGGTCGCTGTCCGCCCGTGCGAGGGTGGCCCGGGCGTCGTCGCGCAGCCAGTCAAGGCCGAGCTCCTCGGCGGCGGCCAGCGCCTGGGCGAGCAGCAGGCGACCGCGTTCGCCCGCCGGATCGCGGGCCAGCAGCGCCCGGCCGAGTTCGAGCCGGGCCCGGACGGCGACGGGCCGGGCGCCGAGGCGGTCGGCGCCGTCCAGGGCGTCCGTCAGGTGCCGGACGGCCTCCGGCCCGGTGGCGGCCAGGCCCAGGTAGAGCGCCACCGGGCCGAGGACGGCGACACCGCCGCCGATCACGATGGTCTCCCGCTCGTACGGCAGCAGCCGCCGGTAGCGGTCCTCGCGCACCTCCGGAACGCCGGCCGCCACGGCGATCTCCACGTCGAACGCGAGGCCCGCCAGCGCCCGCCACCGGTAGCGGGACAGCACCTCGGCGGCGGGCAGCGCGCGCAGCACGGCGGCGGCCGCCCCGGGCTCGTCGGCCGCCAGGTGGTCGAAGCAGCGCCAGTGCGGCAGGAACTCCGGCGGCAGCCCGGCGTCGCCGCACTCCGCCAGCGTGGCCGCGACCCCGGCTGGCCCCTCCCGGGCCAGCGCTCCGGCGATCCGCTGGGTGGCGCTCACCCCGGCGCCGTCCGGTTCACCGATCGCCTCGGCCAACTCGGATGCCTCGGCGGACAGTTGATCGGCCTCGCGGTAGCGGCCGCGGAGCAGCGCCCAGGCGGCGTCGCGGGAGCGGACCAGGTAGCGGGCGCGCGGCAGCCGGGACCGCTCGGCCGCGTCCGCCGCCCGGCGCAGCGCGTCCGCCGCGCCCGGGTCGGCGAGCTCCAGCAGCGCCACGAAGCGGCACAGCGTGCCCTCGAACTCCAGTGCCGTGTCGTGCGCCGCCACCGCCGCCGCCACCATGCCGTCGGCGAGGGCCAGCCGGTCCTGCGCGGTGCCCGGCGCCCAGGTGACGTCGTGCTGCGCGAACAGCGCGGTGGCCAGGGCGTGCGGATCGCCGGCGGCGCGGGCCCGGTCCGCGGCCCGCCGGGCGAGGTCCCGGGCCCGGGGGGTGTCCCGCTCCGGCCCGTCGGCCAGCTCCCGGGCCAGGGCCGCGAGCACCTCGGCGTGCACGGCCGCGTGCGGCCCGCCGGCCAGGGCCGCCTCGGCGCGCTCCAGCCGGTCGACCACCTCGCGCGGGGAGTCGTCGCTGCGGACGCCCGCCTCGTGGAGCCCGAGCGCGGCCGCCGCCAGCAGGTCCGGCCGGTTCGCCGCCTGGGCGGCCTCGGCCACCTCGGCGAACCGGCGGGCGGCCGAATCCCTCGCCCCGGCGCGCAGTTCGGCCTCCGCCAGGTCGGCGCGCAACCGCAGTGCCGCGGGATCGTCCGGGGCGGTGAGCCGTACCGCCTGCTGCCACCACCGGGCGGCCTCCTCGTACGCGAGCAGGGCCATCGCCTCCTCGCCGGCCCGGACGGCGTGCCGGACGGCCGGTTCGACCGGGCCGAACGGCAGGGCCTGGCCGTGGTGCCAGGCCAGCTCGGCCGGGCCGGCGGTGTCGGCCAGGGCCCGGGCGGCGGCGAGGTGGAGTTCGGCGCGGCGGGCCGGATCGAGCCGGTCCACCAGCTCCGCCCGGAAGAGGTCGTGGACGAACCGGTAGCCGTCCGGGCCGTCACGGGCGACGATCCGCGCGCGCAGCGCGGGTTCCAGCAGGCCGGGGACCTCGGCCCGGGGCACGGCCGCGACGCCGGCGAGCCGGTCGGCGGTGAAGGCGCGGCCGAGCACCGCGGCGGTGCCGAGCGCCCGGGCCGTCCGGTCCGGCAGCCGGGCCAGGCGCCGGGCCACCGTCTGCCCGACGGCCGTGGGCACCGTCGGGTTGTCGCTGCCGGCCGGGTTGTCGGCGGCGGCGGCGCGCAGCCGGGCGACCTGCTGGACGAAGAACGGGTTGCCGCCGGTCCTCCGGTGCACCAGGGCCGCCGCCTCCGGCGTCGCGGGCGGCCCGAACCGCTCCAGCAGCGTGCCGACGCCGGTCGCGTCCAGGCCGCCGAGCACCACCACCTCGGCGCCGGGCAGCGCGGGCAGGGGGTGGTCGTCGGGCAGTTCGACGTCCCGGTACGTGCCGATCAGCAGCAGCGGCTCGTGCCGGGAGCGTCGGCCCAGGTGGCCGAGCAGCAGCACCGACGCCGGGTCCGCCCACTGCAGGTCGTCCAGGACCGCCACCAGCGGGCGGCCGTCCCGCAGCAGCAGGCCCGCGATCCGGTCGAACAGGGCGAGCCGGGAGTCCGCGCCGCCGGCGGGAGCCGACGTGCGCCGCGGCGGACCCTCCCCGGGGAGCTCATCCCCGGCTGACTGTTCCCCGGGGGGCTGTTCGGCGAGCGGCTGTTGGCCGGGCGGCTCCGGGGCGAACGGCCCGGCCCGTCCGGTGACCGCGCGCACGATCTGCTGCCAGGGCCACAGCGCGGGTGCGACACCCCCGTCCTCGCACAGGCCCCACACCGCCGTCACACCGCTGCTCCGGGCGTACCGCACCACCTCGGCGGCGAGCGCCGTCTTCCCGATCCCCGGCTCCCCGGCCAGCAGCACCAGCCCGCCGCGGCCCGCCGCGGCGCCGTCCACCGCGCGGCACAGCGACGTCAGCAGCGCGGCCCGGCCCACGAGCTCCGACTCAACCGGCGGCCCCACACCGGCATTCTCCCACCGGGCCGGCCCCGTCACCCCGTGCGGATCACTGCGCGCGCACGATGACCACCGGGCAGGTGGCGTGCTGCGCGCAGCGCGTGCTGACCGAGCCGAGCAGGGCCCGGGTGAAGCCGCCGTGGCCGTGGCTGCCGACGACCAGGACCTCGGCGCCCCGCGACGCGTCCAGGAGCACGTCCGAGGCGTCGCCCATCACCAGTGCCGGGCGGATCTCCACCGGATGGTCCTCGCCGAGCACCGACTGGAGCTCGTCGGCGAACTTCCGGTCGGCCACGTCCCGGTCGAGGGCCATGTCGACCACCGGCGCCGACCAGCCGAAGTGGCTCGGCGGCTCCCAGGCGCCCACCGCATCGACGACCCCGCCGATCAGCGTGGCGTGCCGGATCGCCCAGCGCAGCGCGGCGTGCGACGACGGCGAGCCGTCGACGCCGACCACGACGCGGGGAGCGGATTCGTTCGCGTCCATGTGCACCGTCCTGTCGGTCGTCGCCCCCTCCACCACGGTGCGCGCCGCCCGGGGCCGCCGCCAGTACTTACCGGCAGCCGGGTGACGGCGGCCCGGCGGCGGGGCCGGCGTCGGGGCCGGCCGCTCAGCCGGCCAGGCCCGGCAGCACCTGGGCGCCGGGCAGCCGGGCCAGCGCCCGGCCCGGGAGGATCAGCTTGCCCCGGCGCCGGCCGCTGCCGACCAGGACGTACGGGGCCGCGGCCACCGCCTCGTCGATGAGCAGCGGCCAGGCGGCGGGCAGGCCCACGGGGGTGATGCCGCCGTACTCCATGCCGGTCAGCTCGACCGCGACGTCCATCGGCGCGAAGGACGCCTTGCGCGCCCCCAGGTGCGTGCGGACCGCGCGGTTGACGTCCACCCGGGTCGTGGCCAGGGCGAGGCACGCGGCATGGGTGACCTCGCCGGCGCGTTTGGCGGCGACCACCACGCAGTTCGCGGAGAGCTCCGGCGGCGTGTCGTACGCGGCGCAGAAGACCGCGGTGTCCGCCTTCTCCGGGTCGGTGTCCACGTAGAGCACGGACGCGGCCGCGTCCCGGGCGTCCCAGTTCTTCAGGGCGTCGGCCACGGGGGCGGCCAGGTCGTCGCACACCTCCAGCGCGGCGAAGGCGGTCGGGAAGCTGCCGAAGGGCGGGGGCACGGGCTCGCTCATGGGACGGACTGTAGCGCGGGCCGCCGCCCCGCCCGGCTATCCCCAGTAGCCCGCGTGCACCGCGGCCGCCTCCTCGAACAGGTGCGGGCCCGACACCTCCACGGTGTCGCCGCCCGCGGCGAAGACCCGTCGGCACGGCAGGTCGAGCACCGGCTCCTCCGGGTCGGCCCCCGCGATGGCGATCAGCTCGGACGCTCCGAGCGCGTAGACGACCTGCCGGATGCCGCTCCAGTAGATCGCGCCGGCGCACATCGCGCACGGTTCGGTGCTGCTGTACAGGGTGGCCGCGGTCAGCTGCGCCGGGTCGAGGGTCCGGGAGGCCCGGCGGACCAGGTTGAGCTCCGCGTGGGCGGTGACGTCGCGGTCCGTCAGCACGGAGTTCTCGGCGGTGAGCAGGACGTTCCCGGCGGCGTCGGTCAGCACCGCGCCGAAGGGGTGGTTGCCGCGCTCGCGCGCGCTGTTCGCGAGCCCGATGGCGGCGAGCAGGTGGGTGCGGGTGTGGTCGGCCATGGCGGGCTCCTCGGGGTGCGGGACGGGTGCGGTCGGGTGGCGGGTGGGGCGTCGGATCGGGCAGCGGATCGGGTGGCGGGGTCGGGCCGTGGGGGCGGGCCGTGGGGGCGGGCCGTGGGGTCAAACGTATGACGGCGGGCGTTCGGCGGAAGCGGCCCGGCAGCGGGCGCCCGGGTGACAGGATGCCCGGGTGAACGAGATCACGCGTGCCGCCGAACGCCTCCTGGCCACCCGGTTGTCCGATCCCGTCGACCTGGGCGGGAGCACCCGCACCACCGTGCTGCGCTGCCGGACGGCGGAGGGGCGGAGCGTCGTCGTCAAGGCCTACACCGGCGGGCGGGACGCCCTGCGCGGCTTCACGGCCGAAGCGGCCGGTCTCGCGCTCGGCCTGGCCGGCCCGGAGGTGCTCGGGGTGGACCGCGAGGTGCCGCTGCTCGTCCTGGCGGACCTCGGCGACGCGCCGACGCTCGCCGACCTGCTGCTCGGGGACGACCCCAAGGCCGCCGAGGAGGGCCTGCTGGCCTGGGCGGTCGGGCTCGGCCGGCTGGCGGCCCGCTCGGTGGACCGCCGCGCCGACCTCACCCGGCTGTGGGCGCGGTACGACACGGGCACGCCCACCTGGGCGGAGGACCCGTGGATCGCCCGCGCCGCCGCGGCCCTGCCCGGCGTGCTGGAGGCGGCCGGCGTCGCCGTACCGGACGGCCTCGGCGCGGAGCTCGCGCGGATCGGCACGGCGGGTGGGGAGGAGTACCCGGCCTTCACACCGGGGGACACCTGCCCGGACAACAACCTGCTCACCCCGGACGGGCTCCGGCTGCTCGACTTCGAGGCCGCCGACTTCCAGTCGGTGTTCCTGACCGCCGCGTACTGCCGGATGCCGTTCTCCTCGTGCTGGTGCGTGTTCGCGCTGCCGGACGGGCTCGCCCGGCGGATCGAGGCGGCGTACCGGGCCGAGGTCGTCCCGGTGTACCCGGCGCTGGCCGAGGACGCGGTGTGGGAGGACGGGATGCGGCGGGCGGTGGCCGTGTGGACGGTGCACGCCACCCTGGGGCTGCTGCCGCGCACCGCCGAGGACGGCCCGATGCACCGCACCCGGCGGCCGGTGCCGACCCGGCGCCAGGTGCTCAGGCACCGCTGGGAGACGGCGGCGCGGCTGGACGGGCTCCCCGCGTTCACGGAGACGATGCGGCGCCTGCTCCGCGAGGTCGCCGACGGCTGGCGGGTGGACCCGCTGCCCGGCTACCCCTGCTTCGGGCGCGGGGGCGCCGACCTCGGCTGACGGGCCGCGAGGCCGCCCCTCCGGCCGGCCGGTTCAGCCGTACGGGACGACGGCGACCGGGCAGTGGACGTGGTGGATCGCGGCGTGCGCGACCGGGCCCAGGTGGTGGTGGCGCAGCGGCCGGTGATGACTGCGGCGGCCGACCACGAGCAGCCGGGCCGTCGCCGCCGCGTCCACGAGCTCGACCGCGGGCCTGCCCCGGACCAGGTCGGCCGTCACGGCCACCTCGGGGTGCCGGGCCCGCCAGGACTCCAGCGCCTCCGAGAGGTCGGCCCGCTCGTCGCCGGACACCTCGCCCTCCAGCCCGCCGATCGCGCCGTAGGACATGTGCTCGCTGCCGGCCGGCGGGGACCAGACGTGCACCACGCGCAACGGCGCCGAGCGGAGCGCGGCGGCCTCGAACGCGAAGGCCAGCACCGGATCGGCCGGGTGCGCCAGATCGAGGCCCACCGTCACCGGGCCGTCCGGCTCCTCCTCGCCCGCCCGGACGAGCACCACCGGGCAGGCGGCCCGGCGCAGTACCTCCTGGCTCACCGAGCCGACCAGGAAGCCGCGGACGGTGCTCAGTCCGCGTGAGCCGAGCACCAGTACGGCGGCGCTCCCGGCGGCGGCCTCCAGCGCCTCGGCGGGCGCGGCGGACTCGGTGGCGGAGGAGACCTCCACCCCGGGCACCAGGGCGCGCAGGGCGGCCTCGCGGGCGGCGAGTTGCGACCGGACGTGCCGGTAGCTCTCGTCGCTGCCGACCACGTCCCGCTTCGGCAGGGGCCACGCCTGGAGGATCCGGAGCGGCAGGCCCCGGCGCTGCGCCTCACGGGCGGCCCACTCGGCGGCGGCCAGGCTCTCCGGCGAGCCGTCGAAGCCGACGACCACGGATCCGGTCATGGCGTCCTCCTCGGTTCCGCGCTGGATCGGGGCGGCGGGGGCGGGGCCCGTCCGCCCGGGTGCGGTGCCCCGCGGCCCCGGGCTCGGTGCCCGGCGGGCCCGGGTGCCGCCCCAGTATCGGCAGTGGACGCGGCCGGCGCCTCCCGGGGCGTTCCGCCGGGTGCCGGCCTGGCCCCGGCGGAGCGGTGCCGGCGCCCGCCCGTACCGGCTGAGCAGCGGAAACGCCCCTCGGGTGAGCGGATATCCTGATCACATGAGCGACAACCTTCCCGCGTGCCCGCAGTGCGGCGGCGAGTACACCTATGAGATGGACGCCCTCATGGTCTGCCCGGAGTGCGGCCACGAGTGGGCGCCAGCCGACGCCGGCGCGGCCGCCGCCGGGGGAGGGGAGCGGGTGGTCAAGGACTCGGTCGGCAACGTGCTGAACGACGGCGACACCGTGACCGTCGTCAAGGCCCTGAAGGTGAAGGGCAGCGCCTCCGGCATCAAGGCCGGCACCAAGGTGCGCAACATCCGCCTGGTCGACGGGGTCGACGGCCACGACATCGACTGCCGCATCGAGGGCTTCGGCGCCATGCAGCTCAAGTCCAGCGTGGTCAAGAAGGCCTGAGCGGCCTTCGCGGGCCTCGGCTCGTCCTCCGGCCCTGCCGGAGGACGAGAGCCTCAGGCGCGGATCCGGCGGAACACGACCAGCAGGGCGACCGCGGTGAGCGCCAGCAGGATGCCGGCCTCGACGAGCTGGATCGGCACGAGGTGGTCGGCCGGGTGGTAGCGGAGCCAGACGGCGGTGGCCCCGTCGCAGGGGGAGGACTGGCAGGTGTCGTCGGAGATGCGGCTGCCGTCGGCCAGGACGGAACCGCGCTCGACCAGCCACGCGTTGGTGGGCTGCCCGATGAAGGAATGTCCGGCGTCCGTCGGGACCACCGTCTCGACGATCGGGTGGAAGTACGGGCGGACCAGGCTCATCAGGCCGTGGGCGCCCGCGACCAGCGCGCCGGTGAGGAACATCGCGGGCAGCGTCCGGCGCACCAGCCGGCCGACCAGGACGCCCAGCGCCAGCGCGAACAGCGACCAGGCGATCGGCGCGACCCCGAGGGCCGGGTAGGTGAAGAACTGGAACGGCGGGTCGAAGGCGACCGGCCCGTGCACGATGTCCGTCCACCACACCCAGGTCATCAGGGAGGCGAGCGCGCCGCTGAAGACCAGCACCGCGATGCCGGGCACCGCGAGCCGGGCGGCCAGCCAGCGCACCGGGCTGACGGACTGCGCGCGGATCAGCCGGATGGTGCCGCGCTCGTACTCCTGGGCCAGCAGCGGCGCGCCGACGAAGACGCCGATCAGCAGCGGGACGGCGGTGACCGCGGGCTGGAGTATCTCGACGAACCAGTAGGTCGGACGGTCGATCGGCGAGAGCAGGGTCCAGCAGCGGGTGCCGGACCAGGTCGAGGGGCTGTAGCAGCCGGTGCGCCGCAGGACGCCGATGGTGTGCCGGCTGGCGAGGTGGATCCAGAGGAGGTCGGCCGCCACCAGGACCAGCAGTGCCGCCAAGGTCCACAGCACCGCCCTGTTCTGACGTGTCGTCAGCCAGAGCATCCCGCGCAGCCCGGGGGCGGCGGGGCGGCGGCTGGCCGGTGCGGTGGCGCGGTCGGGCAGGACGTTCGTGCTCATGCGGCGGCCCCGTCGTTCGTGTGCTCGTCGTTCGTGTGCTCGTCGTTCGCGTGGTTCGTGGCGAGGTTCCCGTCGGCCGGGTGCTCGGTGGTGGGGTGCCCGTCGGCCGGTGCGCGGAGGTAGCCGAGCAGCAGCTCCTCCAGGCTCGGCCGCTCGCTCTCCCACGCACCGTCCAACGGCTCACCGGTGCGCACCAGCGCGGTGGCCCGGCGTCCGCCGACGCGCTGCTCGACGACCAGGTCGGCCGGGAGCGCGGTGGACCCGGCGGGCCCGGTGACCAGCTGGTGCCCGTCCAGGATCTCCTCCAGGTCGCCGGCGAGTCGGATCCCTCCCCGCTGGACGAGCAGCAGGTGGTCGATGACGCCCTCCAGCTCGGGGAGGATGTGCGAGGAGACCACGATGGTGGCGCCGCGTTCGGCGGCCGCGGACATCAGGGTGCCCATGAGCTGGTGGCGGGCGAGCGGGTCGAGGTCGGCCATCGGCTCGTCGAGCAGCAGCAGGTCGGGGAGCTTGCCGAGGGCGAGCGCCAGGCAGACCCGGGTGCGCTGCCCGCCGGAGAGCGAGCCGATCCGCGCCTTGGGCCGCAACTCGCCCTGGTCGACGATGCTTTGGGCCGTCTCCTGGTCCCAGACCGGATTGAGCTCACGGCCCATCCGCAGCGTCTCGGCGACGCTGAGGCCCGGATAGAGCGGCTTGTCCTGGGCCACGTACGCGACCCGGGCCCGCTGCTCCGGTGTGCCGGCGGCCTCGCCGAACACTCGCAACTCGCCCTCGGTGGGGGCTAGTTGCCGGGCAGCGAGGGAGAGCAGGGTGCTCTTGCCGGCTCCGTTGGGGCCCACCACGCCGCAGATCCGCCCGGTCGGGACGGTGAAGTCGCAGTCGCGCAGGGCCCAGTCACCCCGGTACCGCCTGCCGAGGCCGACGGCCTCCAGCGCGGGCGTCATGGTCGTCGGGTCTTCCACCCGGTCCCCCCACTGTTCTCAGTTCGGTGTTGCCGGGGAGACCCCGGTGTCGAAACGCTGCTCCAGGACGGAGGCCATCAGCGCGGCGATGTCCTCGCGCTCCAGGCCCGCCTCCCGGGCCCGGTCCACCCAGCCGACCAGGTCCGCGCGCAGCGGACCGTCGGCCGCCGCCTCCGGCCGGGCGAGTGACCGCCGGACGAAGGTGCCGAGCCCCGGCCGGGGCTCGACCAGCCCCTCGCGTTCGAGTTCGCGGTAGGCCTTCAGCACGGTGTTGGGGTTGATCGCGGTCAGCTCCACCACCTCACGGGCGGTCGGCAGCTTGTCCCCGGGCTGCAGCAGCCCGAGCCGCAGGGCCTGTTTGGTCTGCTGGACGATCTGCTGGTAGGTGGAGACGCCGCTGCGCCGCTCGATGCGGTACTCGATCACCGGCGTTCCGGCCTTTCACTAGTTCAATAGCGGAATGGTGGCCCACTGCGGCGCGCGGGTCAAGCCGAACCGGGGGAGGGGCGGGACGAACGGCCCGGTCAGGGGCGTTTGAGCAGCAGCAGGCCGTCCCGGTCGACCAACCGCCGGTAGCCCGACTCCTGGTAGACCGTCAGCATGCGGGCGGTGTCGGCGACGGCGCACGGGGCCCGCACGCTCGGATCGAGCAGATCGACGACCACCCACTCCGGACCGGGCCGGGCCGGCTCCCGGCACACCAGGGTGACCTCCGCCCGGTCGGTGAGCTGGGCCGCCAGGCGGTTGGAGGCGGCCACCGTGGCGTCGTCCGGTATCAGCCGGAGCATCGCCCGGGTCTCGGTGAGCCGCGGCGAGGTGCGCCAGGCCTCCGGCATCACCACCTCGTGCAGCGGGTAGAGCGGCAGCGTCACGACCGTCACCAGGGCGCTGACGAGCAGTGCGCGCCGGGCGCGGCGGGGGAGCGGGGCGGGCCTGGTTGCGGCCTCGCCGGCGGTTGTGGCCTCGCCGACGGTCGGGTGCCGGTCCCGGGATCGGGCGAGGGAGTCGACCAGGGCGGCGACCGCGATCGGCATCAGCACCGCGCTGTAGTGGTAACTGACGCCCCAGTAGTGCGAGTTGGCGGACAGCAGCCGCCAGGCCAGGGTGGGCACGCAGAGCAGGACGAGCGGAGAGCGCAGGCCGAGGAAGCCGGCCGTGGCGGCGAGCAGGAACAGCAGCAGCCACTTGACCGGCGGCCACAGGAGGCGCAGCGGCAGCGCCCACGGCGCGGACTGCCCGCCGCCGTCCAGCTGCTGCCAGTAGTCGAAGCCCCCGCCGGAGTTGAACGCGGGCAGCACCACGAGCACGGTCACCGCGGTCGCGGCGAGGCCGACGGCGGCGAGGGCGAGACCGGGCAGCGGGGTGCGGCGGTCCTGCCGGGCCTGCCAGGCGATCAGCAGGCCGACGGCGGCGACGGTCAGGCCCAGGTCCTCCTTGACCAGCAGCAGCGGAAGCGACCAGAGCGCGGCGGCCAGGGGGCGGCGCCGGCCGAGCGCGGTGGCGGCGAAGGCGAGCAGCGGGACGGCGAACGCGATCTCGTGGAAGTCGTCGGCCGCGGCCCTGACGATCCCCCAGGAGGCCCCGGTGACGCAGCCGACCACCAGGGCCACCCGCGGCCCGGCCACCTCGTGGGCCCAGCGGGTCAGCGGGACGACGGCCAGCGCCATGAGCAGCGCCTGGGCGACCACGAGGGTGAGCGGCGTCGGGAAGGCCCGGTACGCGGGGGCGAGGGTGGCGATCAGCGGGTGGAAGTGGTCTCCGAGCAGGTGGTATCCGGGCCCCTTGAGCGGCACGATCGGCGCCCGCAGGTGCGCGTACGCCCGGATGGCCTGTTCGAAGATCCCCAGGTCGTAGGCCTTGGTGAGGCCGCGGCGGTGCCGGTTGGCGGCGACGCAGACGTAGAGCGCGGCGAAGACCTCGGCCAGGCCCCAGGCCAGTGCGGCGGGGTGGCGCGACAGGCGCGGGGTGCGGGCGGGGTGGCGGGACGGGGCCGCCGGCGGCTGGGGCCGCGGCTGAGGTGGGGGCGGGGGCTGGGGCGGGCTGTGCGGGGAGGGGGCCAGGGGCATCGGCATTGAACCCTTTCACTATTCGATTAGTGGAAGGGTGATGGAAGCCTGAGCGGGCGTCAAGCTCGGCCCGGGCGAGGCCGGGTGGTGCCGGGCGGTGTGCAGAGGCAGACGTGCATCACCACGTTGACTGGTGATGCATGCGGCTGCCATCAACCGGTCACCACCTCGACCGGTGATGGAAACGTTTTCCGACGTCACGCCCCTGGCGGGTGTGCGCAGGTGTCGGGTGTGCGGCACCGCAGGTGACGGCGGTGGTGCCGGGGGCCGTGGCCGGTGGCCGACGGGTCAGCCGGCCCCGCCCGGATCCACGGTCGAGGAGTCCTGCCCGGTGCCGTCACCGAGCATGTCGGTCGGAGCGGCCGGCGAGGCCGGTGCGGTCAGTGCGCGCCCACGGCGGGCGAGGTCTTCTTCCGGGCGCGGTAGGCGGCGGCCTTTATCTTGTTGCCGCAGGACTCCATGCCGCACCACTGGCGGCGCATGCCCCGCGAGCGGTCGATGTAGACCCGCGTGCACTCCGGGTTGCCGCACTCCTTCAGCAGGGGGACGTCCGGACCACTGAGCAGTTCGACGGCGTGCCGCGCGACGGTGGCCAGGGCCTGTCCGGGCGTCGCCTCGTTGTGCCGGCCGGCCATGGTGAGCTGCGGCGTCACGGGGGTCCTGCGTGCGGCGGCGTTGAGCACGGCGAGCGCCTCGCGGTCGAAGTCCTCCTCGGCGAGGCGGCTGGTGACGAGCCGGTAGACGGCCTCGCGCACGGTCTGCGCCTCCCGGACGTCCTGCTCGTCGCCGGGCGTGATGGTGTCCACGAGTCCGCAGTCCAGGTACCAGGCGTTCAGCCGCTCGGGCGTCACGAACATCTCGAACCGGGTCGACCGCCGCGCGCGGAGGGTCGCGGCGAAGTCGAGGGCCGGGTGTCCGCACACGAAGACATGGTCAAGGTTCACATCACCATCCTGACAGGTGACTGTCAGGGGTGCAAGGACCGGCCGGTGTGCGGGGAGCGGTTTACGGCTGCGCGCACCGGCCAGGTGTGCGGGGAGCGGTTACGGCTGCGCGCACCGCCCGTCCGGCTCCCGCGGTGGTCGGCCCGCCGGGCGCGAAGCCCCGGACGCGGGCCGGACCACGCACCGGCGGTTCACACCGCGGGGGCCCCGGTCTCCTGCAGTGTGCCGTCGGCCAGCCGCAGCCGGCGGTTCACCCCGATCTTGGTGAGGAACCGCTCGTCGTGGCTGACCACCAGGAACGCGCCCCGGTAGGCGTTGAGTGCGCTCTCCAACTGCCCCGCGCTGACCAGGTCGAGGTTGTTGGTCGGCTCGTCGAGCAGCAGCAGCTGCGGGGCCGGATCGGCGCACAGCACGCAGGCGAGGGTGGCGCGCAGCCGCTCCCCGCCGGAGAGCACCCGCACGGGCAGGTGCGCCCGGGCGCCGCGGAACAGGAAGCGGGCGAGCAGGTTCATCCGCTCCGCCTCGGGCCGCTCGGGCGCGAAGGCGGCGAAGTTCTCCGCCACGGTGCGCTCCTGGTCGAGCAGGTCCAGCCGCTGCGAGAGGTAGGCGATCCGGCCGTCGTTGCGGGTGATCAGCCCGTCGTCCGGGGCGAGTTCGCCGGTGATCAGGCGCAGCAGGGTCGACTTGCCCGCGCCGTTGGGCCCGGTGAGCGCGATGCGCTCGGGGCCGCGGACGTTCAGGTCGACACCTCCGTCGGCGAACACGGCCCGGCCGCCGTGGCGGACCTGCAGCCCTTCGCCGAGGAACAGGTTGCGCCCGGCGGGCACCTGGGTGTCGGGCAGTTCCAGGGACAGCCGCTGTTCGTCGCGCAGGGCGCGGCCGGCCTCGTCGAGCCGGGCCCTGGCCTCGCTGACGCGGGTCGCGTGCACCTGGCCGGACCGGCCCGCCGACTCCTGGGCGCCGCGCTTCATGTTCCCCGCGAAGATGCGGGGCAGACCGGCGTTCTTGAGGTTGCGGGCGGCGTTGCTCGCCCGGCGCTCGGCGCGTTCGCGGGCCTGCTGCATCTCCCGCTTCTCCCGCTTCAGCTCCTGCTCGGCGTTGCGGACGTTCCTCTCGGCGGCTTCCTGCTCGGCCCGCACGGCCTCCTCGTAATCGGTGAAGTCGCCGCCGTAGTAGCGAAGTTCGCCGCCGTCGAGTTCGGCGATGCCCTGCATGCGGTCGAGCAGCGCGCGGTCGTGGCTGACCAGCAGCAGGCAGCCGTTGAAGTCCGCCAGCACGTCGTGGAGCTTCCGCCGGGCGGCCAGGTCGAGGTTGTTGGTGGGCTCGTCGAGCAGCAGGACGTCGGGGCGCTTGAGGAGCTGGGCGGCGAGGCCGAGCGAGACGATCTGGCCGCCGCTGAGCGTGCTCAGGCTGCGGTCCAGGTCGAGGTGGCCCAGGCCGAGCCGGTCGAGCTGGGCGCGGGTGCGCTCCTCGATGTCCCAGTCGTCGCCGATGGTGGTGAAGTGCCGCTCGTCGACGTCGCCGGACTCCACGGCGTCGATGGCGCTGATGACCGCGGCGACGTCGAGTACCTCGGCGACGGTGAGGTCCCCGGTCAGGGGGAGGCTCTGGCTGAGGTAGCCGAGGGTGCCACTGACCGTCACCGAGCCGGTAGCGGGGGCGAGTTGACCGGCGATCAGCTTGAGCAGGGTGCTCTTGCCGGAGCCGTTGGGGGCGACCAGGCCGGTCCGGCCGGCGGGCACGGTGAAGGACAGGTCGCGGAAGACCGGGGTGTCGTCCGGCCAGGCGAAGGAGAGGTTCGAGCAGACGACGGCGGCGTCGGACATGGAGGTGACCTCGAAAGGGGGTGAGGGCAGGGCTCTGGAGCGCTGCCCTGGGCAGACACGGGAAAGGGGTACGACGAAGCCGACCACTTCGGCGGCGGCGCTTCGGATGCGCCGGCCGGTGGCCGTCAGATCCGGATCTCACCCGGAGATGTCGTCGTCACCCGCCATGTCTGCCACTCCTCGATCACACGAACGTCAGGTCACGCGCAGCGTAGCAGGTTGTTCCGCGAAGGCCGCCGCCGTTTTCCACTGGCCCCTCCGCGTCGGCGCGTTGACAGCAGAGCGTCAGTCGCGATCTGTGCAGGTACCCCGAGGTGTCTGACGGCACCGGTCCCCTCCGCTTCTGCCCGGCCCACGCCCTCGTGGCGCGGGCCGGGCCCTTCGCGTTCCCGTCGCCCGGGGGGCGCCGGGGCGGGTGCGCGGGTGGCGCCGGCCGGGTGTCAGCCGACGCGGTAGCGGACCGGGAGGGACCGCACGCCGCGGATGATTCCGGAGCCGATCCAGTCGAGCGAGTCCACCGGGACGGCCAGGTCCAGCTCCGGCACGCGCGCCAGCAGGGTGCGCAGGGCGACGGCGGCCTCCAACCGGGCGAGCGGAGCGCCGAGGCAGTAGTGGACGCCGTGCCCGAAGGCCAGGTGACGGGCGGCGGGCCGGGCCACGTCGAGGCCGGCCGGGGCGCCCCCGCCGTCGGTCTGCGGGGCGTCGTGTCCGGCGGAGCCGAGGGCGACCGCGACCAGGCTCCCCCGGGGGATCGACACCGCAGCCGGGTGTGCTCGGGGTCGGCCTCCAGCATCTGCGCGCCTGGCCCGACCGAGGGCTCGTGCAGGACGAAGCCGGCCGCGGCCAGCGCCCCGGCGGCGGGGGTGGCGTCCTTGAGCAGGGCCGGGTGGGTCAGCGCCTCGCGGGCCAGGTCGTGACCGACGACCAGCCAGCCGGTCAGGCCGGGTTGGAACTCGGCGGGGTGGACGGGGCCGAGCTTCCGGAGCGCGGCGTAGCGGGCGGGGGCGTCCGCCTTGAAGGCGGGATCGAGGACCACTCGGCCGTCCCGGTACGGGCAGGGCTCGTCGGTGTCCATGAGGTGTCTCCTGATCGCTCGGTGTTCGGGTCGGTGTGGTCGGTGTTCGGGCCGGTGTGTGGTCGGTCGGCAGGTGGGTGTGCGGGCGCGGACGCGCCGGAGGGGCATGCGCGTGCTGCGCATGCCCCTCCGGCGCCGGGGAAGCTCAGTCGTCGCCGTCCAGGACGGTGAGGACCTGCAGCACCTCCAGGTAGATCCACACCAGCGTCGTGGTGAGGCCGAAGGCCGCGAGCCACGCCTGCTCGCGGGGGACGCCCTCGGCGAGGGCGTCCTCCACCTGCCGGAGGTCCAGGGTGAGGAAGCCCGCGCCGAGCAGGACGCCGACGGCGCCGAACAGCAGGCCGAGGACGCCTCTGTGGACGCCGAGGTCGTGGCCCACGCCGAGGGCGGAGAAGAGCAGGTCGGCGAGGAGCAGCAGGAGGAAGCCGGCTGCGGCGGTGGCGAGGAAGCCGGTGAACCGGCGGGTGACCCGGATCCAGCGCATCCGGTGGGCGACCAGCACGGCCGCCGACACGGCGAAGGTGCCGAGGACGGTCTGGACGACGGCACCCGGGGCGAAGTAGGTCGAGGTCGCGCCGGAGATCACGCCGAGGAACACGCCCTCGAACGCCGCGTACCCGAGGATCAGGGCCGGGGACGGCAGCCGCCGGACGGCCTGGAGCATCGCGAGGGCGAACGCGACGACGGCGGCGCCCAGGGCGATCCCGTACGAGCGGCCGAGGTCCGCCTCGTCGACGGGCAGGAGGAGCCAGGAGAGCACCGCGGTCAGCACCACGGTGCCGAGCGTCGTCGCGGTGCGCACGACCACGTCGTCCAGGGTCATCGCGGGGGCGGCCGGGGCGGCCAGCAGGCCTGTCTGGGCGTCAGGCTCTAGGGTAACGACGGGCGTTGCGGCGGGGGCTCCGTCGGTGCGGGGGCCGGCCGCCGGTGGGCCCCCGGCCGGGGTGCGGACCGGCCGGCGCGTCGATGCCTCGGCCGGGGCGGCGAAACGGGCGGCGCCCCAGCGGGAGAAGACCGGGTTGGTGCTCTTCACGTCAATCCTCCTCGTCGGCCGCGGGTGTGCGGCCTGCGGTGGAGCGTCGTCCTGGAGCGGCCGGTGCGGAGGCGCACGTGTGAGCACGCCCGCGCCCGGGGCTGACGACAACCCCCCTTGTATCACCACTCTGGCAGGTGACGTAGAGGCCGGGCAAGTCATCCTCGCGGCCGGTCTCCGGCGGGCTCATTCGGGCGGCGCTCCCGGGTGGTCGAGCAGTCCGTGGAGGAAGGCGTCCCAGCCGATGCCCTCCAGCTCCGCCTCGGCCGGGACGATCCGGTAGGTGGCGTCCAGCCAGGCCGCCAGCGGTCCGGTCGGCAGCTCGAAGAGGGCCTCCAGCTCCGGGGTTTCGAGGAGCAGCCAGGAGGACGGCTGCTCGTCGGCCCGGCCCGGCCGCATCCGTACGTCGCCGCAGCCGCTCATCGCCGTCAGCCCGCCGTGCAGGAGCGCGCGGCCGAACCGCCAGACGAGGCTCGGCCCGCGTTCCGCGAGGAACTCGACGGCGATCACCGCGGGCGTCCGCGGGTCGAAGCGGAACTCCGCCCGCGAGGGGAGCCGGGTGAACTCGTCGAGCATCCGGTCGACGTCCAGGACCAGGGGCGGCAGGTGTGCGGCCGTCGGGTGTGCCCGCAGGGGTGGTCGGTCACGGTGCATGGCATGGTTCCCCTCCGAGGTGCGGACTGTGCGGCCCTCACTCTCCGCCGGGGGTGGGCCCCCGCGCATCGGTCACTTGACCGTCGAAGGGCGGTGCGCGGCGGGGCGTTCACGAAGCCGGGGCGGTGCGGCGGGCAGAGTCGGCCCCGCCGGAGGCACCGTCATTTGACTGCCTCCTCCCCGGAGCCGGGCCGGTTCGGGGCCGGATCCGGGGAGGGCCGGAGCGGTGGGCACGACGACGGGGCCGACAGCGCATGGCTGTCGGCCCCTCCGGTCGTCCTCCCGCCGCGCCGGACCCGCGGAACCCGGCTGCGGCGGGGCTCACTTGGCGCGCAACGGCCCCGCGAAGGACTTGCGCAGGGACGGCGGAGCCGCCACCGGCAGGAGCGCGGCGAGCATCCTGCCCTTGACGGTGGTCGGGTGCCGGGTGAGCTCGACGTCGACCCTGGTGCCCTCCGACCCGGGGGTCGGAACGCGTCCTGCTTGATGTAGAGGTCGGTGGCGGTGCTGCCGTCACCCTGCCGGTAGGTGACGGGGTCCAGGGCGCCGGGGAGGGTGGAGCCCGGGTACCTGTTGGTGAGCTCCAGGGCGGTCTCGCCGGGGGCGGGCAGGAAGGCGGACACGTAGACGAGGGCCTTGACGTCGGGGTCGTCGGTGGCGGCCTCACTGATCACGGTGCCGCCGTAGGAGTGCCCGGCGAGGACCTTCGGGCCCTTGATGTGGTCGAGGACGGTGCGCAGGGCGGCGGCGTCGGAGGCGGGGCCGCGCAGCGGGTTGGCCGCGGCGACCACGGGGTAGCCGTCGGCGCGGAGTTCGGCGATGACGCCGTTCCAGCTGGAGCCGTCGGCGAAGGCGCCGTGCTCCAGGACGACGGTCGGCTTGGCGCGGCCGCCGAAGGCGTCGGCCCCGGCCCCGGCGGCGCCGCCCGCGCCGAGCGCGGAGCCGGGGGCGGTGAACGCGCACAGCGCCAGGCCCGCCGTGGCCGCTGCGACCGCACCCGCCATCAGCCGCTTGCGCCCACCCTTGATGCTTGCCACGACAAACCCCTTTTCGGATATTCCGGACATGGCCGGGCCGGCTGGTGCCGACTCCGTCACCGCTTTGACTGGTGATGAGTTTGTCGTGGCGTCGCGTTACCTGTCAAGGCGGTGACGCGATGGCGGGCTACCCGCGCCGCACCAGGGCGTCGACCCGGACGGCCACGGACAGCAGCTCCCGGTCGGCCCACCGGCGCCCGATCAGCTGCAGGCCGACGGGCGGCGACGCGGTGACCGGTAGGGGCACCGTGACCGAGGGCAGGCCGGCGACGGCGGCCGGGGAGGTGTTGCGGATCAGGGTGAAGAACGTGGGCACGTCCTGCCCGTTGAGGGGGAGGGAGTCCTCGAAGCGGTGCAGCGGCCGGGCGCACACCGGGACGGTGGGACTGAGGATCGCGTCCAGGCCGTTGGCCGTGAACAGGTCCTCGTAGGCCGCCTGCATCACGCGGCGCCGGGCGAGCGCCCCCTGGAGGGCGGCGTCCCCGGGGTACCCGGGGCCGGTGGGCAGGGCGGTGGCCTTGAGCATGTCGCCGATGACGGGGGCGGAGACCGCGTCGAGGACCTCGGCCGGGGTGAGTCCGGCGCGGTGCTCGTCGAGGTAGCGGCCGAGGGCGTCGGCGAACTCGCCGAAGACCAGCGGGAATCCGATCCGGGAGTCGTGCTCGACCAGGTGCGCCGTGTCCACCGGGACCCAGGTGGTCCGTTCGGTGGTCAGCCGGTCGACGGCGTCCTGCCAGGCGGCCCGGACCGGGCCCTCCAGATCCTCGGTGAACACGTGCCTCGGCAGGCCCAGCCGGAGCCGGCGTCCCGGGTCCTGCGGGCTCCCGGTCGCGCCGGTGACGACGGTGTCCAGCGTCAGGAGGAGGTCCAGGGTGTTCGCCATCGGGCCGGGTGTGTCCCGGGTGGGGCTCAACGGCGTGACGCCCGCCGAGGGGTAGCGCCCGGCGCTGGGGCGCAGGCCGTAGATGCCGTTGAGGGCGGCGGGGATGGTGATCGAGCCGCCGGTGTCGGTGCCGAGCCCGGCGTCGGCGACGCCCGCCGCCACCGCCGCGGCCGTGCCGCCGCTGCTGCCGCCCGCGAAGAGGGCGGGGTCGGTGGCGTTGCCGACGGCGCCGAAGGCGTGGTTGCACGAGGTGGCTCCCAGGGCCAGCTCGTGCATGTTCGTCTTGCCGACGACGATCGCCCCCGCGGCGCGCAGGGCCCGTACGACGGGTGCGTCCGTGGCGGGGACGAACTCGGCGAGCGCCGGGGTGCCGGCGGTGTTGGGCAGGCCGGCGACGTGGATGTTGTCCTTGACGACGAGGCACCAGGGGGCCGGATCTTCCTGCTTCTCCTGCTGCCCCTGCTGCTCCGCCCCGCGCCCGCCATCGGCGTCGTGGCGGGCCGCGGCGGCGAGCGCTCCCTCGGTGTCGAGCGTGATGAACGCGTTGAGGTGCTCGGTCGCGGCGGCGCGGTCGAGCGCTGCCTCCACCGTCTCCTGCGCGCGGCCCCGGCCGGTCGGGTCCGGGTTGACCATGGACGTGTCTCCTTGTGACGGTGCGGGTGAACGGCTCCGCCGTGGCCCCGGCCGGGCAGTGCCGGCCCGGCCGGTACCACGCCGGAAAGGGACACTAGCGGTGTCGTCAGGCCCGTACCACCCGGTAACTGGGCGCCGCGGGTGGGGCGTTGGCCCGGGCCGACGGCCCGGAGTCGACCTGGACCGGGCGGAGCGGAGCACACACGTGTGTGCGGGCGGCGGGGTGTGGAGCCCACCCGCGTCATCACCTGCTTGACAGGTGATGGATGCGCGCGCACGCTGGTGGCGTCGTCGGCGGCACCGAGGAGCCGCCCGGGACCGGCGAAGTGGAGAGTGGCCACGGACGAGGACCACACCCGCGACCCCGCCGCCGAAGCGTGGCACGCGCGCTACGGGAGGCTTCCCGAGCGCATCCGCTTCGAGGACATGACCGAGGAGGTGGACACCGCGCCGGGCCGCCGGGCGGGCGACCCGTACGACCCCGAGGGCTCCTGGAGGTTCTACAACTGCCTGGCCGTCGACCTGGGCGCGTAGCCCCCGCCCCGCCGCCCCGCCGCCCCGGCTCCCCGCTGCCCGGTGGACGCCCGTCCGGGGTGCGTCGCCCCGCCGGGGCCGCTGCCTCATGTGCCCGGGACACCGGGTGCAGGAGACTTCTGGCATCCGGTGGGTCGTCGGAGAGGACGGGGTGCTCATGGCTGCGGAGAGTGCGCGGAGAGCCTGGCGGCGACCCCGGTCCCGGCCCCGGTCCCGCCCGGCGGAGCGCCAACTGGCCATGGCGGGCGTGTGCGCCGTCGTCTGCCTGGTGGCCGGCGGACTGTGGATCGGCTACGTCCTGAGCCACCAGGGGGCCGCCGGGCTCTCCCAGCCCGTCCACCACCTGGCGGTCCTGGGGTACGGCCTCGCCGCCGTCGCCGGCGGGGTGCTGCTGCACGCCCACCGGCCGGGGAACCAACTCGGCTGGGTGCTGCTCGCCTACGGCACGGCGCTGATCGTCCCGCTGGCAGCCCAGACCCCGGTCTGGGTCGAGGTGGACGATCCGCGCGTCGTCGGGGCCGTGGTGGTCCTGACGTCGATCGGCTACACGGTCAGCGGCACGCTCTGGCACGCGCTGCCGCTGTTCCTGCCCGACGGGGCGCTGCCGAGCCGCCGGTGGTGGTTCGCGATCGGCGCCGTGGCCCTGTGGATGCTGCCGCAGGCCTGCTACTACGTCTACCAGCCCACGGTGTTCGGCCGGCCCAACCCGCTCGCCGACACCGCCGTCGCCGGCTGGCTGCGGGCCTTCAACGACCGGCTGCACCTCACCCAGCTCGTCGTGTTCGTGGTGCTGACCGTCCTGGTGGTCCTCGTCCCGCTCGCCCGCACCCGCGGGATGCCCCGGCGCCGCCGGCAGAACGTCCTGATCGCCCTCGGCGTCTACCTGCTGTGGGGCGGTGCCGAACTCGGCTACTACTTCGACGACCAGAGCACCCCCTCCTACATCGCGTTCGCGGTGGCCTCCGCGCTGTGGACGCTCACCCTGGCCGTGATCGTCGTCCGCGACGGCTCCTGGCGGCTCGACCGGGCGGCCCGGCGGGTCCTGGTCGGGCTGCTGATCGCCGCCGGGCTGGTCGTGGTGTTCGTGCTGGTGGCCTGCGTGCTCTCCACCATGCTGATGCCCGGCCGGCGCGGTGCGGGGGCGCTGCTGCTGGTCGCCGCCGTCTTCCTGCTCGCGGCCGGCCTGCCCCGGGGCGTGCGCTGGGCCTCGGGCGTCGTCGACCGCTGGTACTACGGCGCGCGCGCCCAGCCGTACCAGGTGCTGCGCAGCCTGGCCGGACGGGTCAGCCAGACCGTCGACCCGCAGGACGTGCCCGCCGTGCTCTGTGCCACGGTCAGTGACGAACTCCGGCTCTCCGGCGTGGCGTTGACCGTCTCCACGCGCGGCGGCGAACGCCCGCTGGCGGCCGTCGGCGACCGCTCCGGCAACGGCGAGGCCTTCGCCCTGGTGCACCGGGGCGCCGAGATCGGCCGGCTCACCGTCGCGCCGCGCTCGGGCCAGCGGGCCCTCGACTGCAGCGACCGCGACATCCTGCGCTCGCTCGCCGACCAGGCGGCGCCCGCCGTCGCCTCGCTGCAGCTGATGGAGGACCTGCGGGCCAGCCGCGAGCAGATCGTCGCGGCCCGCGAGGAGGAGCGCCGCCAGCTGCGCCGCGACATCCACGACGGACTCGGACCGATGCTGGCGGGTCTGCGGCTGCGGTTGCAGGGGGCGGCCGCGGTGGACGACCCGGCGATGTTCTCGGCCACGCTGACGCGGGTCTCGGACGACCTGGCCACGGCGGTCCGGGAGGTTCGGCGGATCACCGACCGGCTCGGCCCCACCGCGCTGGGCGACTACGGGCTGTCGCGGGCGCTGGGCCGGCTCGCGGAGACCTTCAGCGGCGACGACCTCGCCGTCACGGCCCGGCTGGAGCCGGACCCGCTGCCGGAGCTGCCCGCCGCCGTGGAGGTCGCCGTCTACCGGATCACCGCAGAGGCCCTGAACAACGTGCTGCGGCACGCCCGGGCGAGCAGTGCCACGGTGTCCGTGCGGGTGGACGGCGGGGACCTGGAACTCCTCGTCGAGGACGACGGGCAGGGCCCGGGGCGCCGCGGACCGGCAGATCCCGGGGTGGGGCTGCGGTCGATGTCCGAGCGGGCCGCGGAGATCGGCGGCAGCTGCACGGTGGACGCCCTCGGGCGCGGCACCCGGGTGCACGCGGTGCTCCCGCGCCGGCCCGCGAGCGGCTGAGCGCGGCCGCCTGGCCGGGCTGCTGCGGCTGCGGGCCCGGTCCGGACCGGGCCCGCCCCCGGCGCGACGGGCGCTCCGGGGGCGGGATCCGTGACCAGGTTCGAGGACGGGGGATCGATGGCGGGTTCAGTTGCAGTTCGGCGGGTTGGGGCACAGGCCCTTGGGGCCGCCGCCTCCGGGCACGTGCCCGATGTGCGGTCGGCGCTTCGCTCGGTGGCCGCCTGCGCCGTGCTCGACCGGGCACCTGCACGCCCGGGCGGCCGCGGCGACGCTGATCGCGGCGAAGAACGCCGCGGCACCGGCCGCCAGCAGCGCCGTGCTGGCCGTTCTGTCGGTCATGGTGACCTCCACGGTGGGTTTCGCAGGTCGGTCGTGCCGGCCTGCTCCTCCATGCCACCGCCGGTCGCGCCCCGTCCGCATGGGGCGACGGTCCCGTCCCGGTCCCGCCGGGCGGGAGCGCGCTCACGGTTCGTGGCGCGGGCACCGGGGAGCCTCTGTTCGAAGCGTATCCGGGCGAACTCTCGCCGCAAGTAGGCCAGTTGGCACCCGGTGCCAGCCGGTGCGGCGATCCGACCGGGACGGGGGCCGGGGCGTCGGCCTCCGTCGGCGTCGGGACGTCGGGGGCTCCGTGCCGGTGGTGGCGGACCCGGCGCGCGGGTGCCTCCTTTCCGCCCCGTGGGCCGGTCCGGGATAAACTTGACCGGCGGTCAGGTTCTTGCCTGCTGCCGTACTGGACCGGCAGTCCAGTTGTCCGCCGGAGTGTCGACCGGGTGTCCACGGGGCGCCGGGCGAACAGGGAAGAGGACTCGATGACGGACGGCCGACGCGAACGCGCCGACGCGACCCGCAACCGGCGCGCGATCCTGCGGGCGACCGAGGAGCTCCTGGCGGGCCACCGGCCCGAGCAGATCTCGATGGAGCAGGTCGCGGCCGCCGCCGGAGTGGGGAAGGGCACCGTCTTCCACCGCTTCGGCAGCCGGATGGGCCTGATGCGGGCGCTGATGCAGGAGCGGGCCTTCGACCTGGAGGAGGCGGTGCGCTGCGGGCCACCGCCGCTGGGCCCCGGCGCCCCGGCCCGGGAGCGGCTGCTGGCCTTCCTGGACGCGGTGGTCGACGTCGTCTCCCGCAACAAGAGCCTGCTGGCCGCGCTCGGCCACGCGGTCTCCGCGAACCCGCCCTCGCCCGACCAGGGGCCGCGCGAGGCGCACCCGGTCTACCGGGCGTGGCACGAGCACCTCGCCGCCCTGCTCGCCGAGCAGCGGCCGGAGCTGGACGCCGAACTCACCGCCCACATCCTGCTCGGCGCGCTGCACAGCGACCCGATCCTGCGCCTGCTGGAGCAGGGCGAGGGGGAGCGGCTGGCGGACGCGCTGCGCGAGCTGGCCGTGTCGCTGCTCGGCCGCTGACGCCGGCCCGTGACAGGGTTGGGAGGGAACGGGTTCGTTCACTAACATCGTCAGTAGCCCCGTGACGGGGAATGGCCGGAGGAACGGGACAACCCGCTCGCCCGCGGGCGCCGACTGCGGCCCCGAACGGAGATTCGGTGGTCCGGAGAACCGCGGCGCGGGTGAGCGCGTGTACCGATGGGATCGAGGAAGGACGACTGGAGAAGGTGCGCAGCCATGACCGCTGAAACGGATGCCGTGCGAGGACCGGTGGCGGGCGCCCCGCTGCGGCGACGCGGCGAGGCGCTGGAGAGCGCCATCTACGAGGCGGTCCTCCGACAACTGACCACCGACGGCTACGCCCGGCTGACCATGGAGGGCGTGGCCGCCGCCGCGCAGACCGGGAAGGCCGCGCTCTACCGCCGCTGGTCCTCGAAGGAGGATCTGGTGATGGACGCGCTGAGGGCCAGCCTGCCGCCCGGCGCGTCGGCCCCCGACACCGGCAGTCTCCGCGGTGACCTGCTGGAAGTCGTGGCCAGGCTGCGCGCCGCCATGTTCAGCGAGCTGGGCGCCGCCGTCCGGGCGATCATGAGCGAACTCGACCACCAGCGGGCCCACGCCTTCGTGGCGATCGTCTTCGAGCGGGTGGTCGAGCCGACGACGGCACTGCTCGCCGAGGTGCTGGACCGCGGGACGGAACGCGGCGAGGTCCGCCCGGGGGCGGTCACCCCGCTGGTCACCGACGTGGTGCCGGCGCTGATGCTGTACCGGATCAAGATGTGCGGCGGGGACGCGGTGCAGCTCGACCCGGAGGAGATCGTGGACGAGGTGCTGCTGCCGATCGTCCGCCCCTGACGGGCGCGGTACGGCGATCGGCAGCGGCCCTCGGGAATTCCCTCCCCCGGAATCGGCCGGAATCAAGCCGGAATCGAGCAGGAATCCCGACCGGAGCGGTCCGGTGCGGTTACCGGCGAGGGTTCCGGGGGGAATTCCGGAGGTTTTCGGTGAAGGCGCGGGAGGTGTTCACGCCCCGCTGCGGCGGAGCATCTCCTCGCGCTCGACGACCTTGACCCGCTCGCGGCCCTCGGCCTCGCCGAGTGCGCGCTCGTGGGCGTCGAGCAGCTGCCAGCCCGCCCAGGTGGTGTACCGCACGCCCTGGCCGCGCAGGTACTCCTCGATCGCCGCCGGGTCGGGCTCGGCGGCGCCGGGCAGCCGGCCGGCGGCGTGGTCGTCCAGCAGGCAGGCGACGGTCTCGTTGGCGTCGCCCTTGGTGTGGCCGATCAGGCCGACCGGGCCGCGCTTGATCCAGCCGGTGACGTAGGTCGCGGTGCGGTGTGAGCCGTCGCCGTCCAGGACCCGGCCGGCCGTGTGCGGGACGGTGCCGGAGACCGGATCGAAGGGCAGCTTGGGCAGCTCGTCCGAGTAGTAGCCGACGGCCCGGTAGACCGCCTGCACGTCCCAGTCGGTGAAGCGGCCGGTGCCGCGCACGTTGCCGGTGCCGTCCGGCTCGGTGCGCTCGGTGCGCAGCCCGACCACCTGGCCGTCCTCGCCGAGGACCTCCGCCGGGGACTCGAAGAAGTGCAGGAAGACGCGGTGCGGGCGGTCGCCGACGTCGCGGATCGCCCAGTTCTCCAGCGTCGCCGCGACCAGGTCGACGTGCTTGACCGCGCGGCGCTGGGCGATCGAGCCGGCGTCGTACTCGATGTCCTCGGGGTCGACGATCACCTCGATGGTGGGGGAGTGGTCCAGCTCGCGCAGCTCCATCGGGCTGAACTTGGCCTGGGCCGGGCCGCGGCGGCCGAAGACGTGCACCTCGCGGGCGCGGTTGTGCTTCAGGCCCTCGTGGACGTTCCCGGGGATCTCGGTGGGCAGCAGCTCCTCGGCGGTCTTGGCGAGGATGCGGGCGACGTCCAGCGCGACGTTGCCGACGCCGAGCACCGCGACCTTCTCGGCGCCCAGCGGCCAGCTGCGGGGCACGTCCGGGTGGCCGTCGTACCAGGAGACGAAGTCGGCCGCGCCGTAGGAGCCGTCCAGGTCGACGCCGGGCAGGTCCAGCGGACGGTCGGCGGTCGCGCCGGTGGCGAAGACCACGGCGTCGTAGAACCGGTGCAGGTCGTCCAGGGCGAGGTCGGCGGGGTAGTCGACGTTGCCGAACAGCCGCACCTGCGGCTTGTCGAGCACCTGGTGCAGGGCCGTCACGATGCCCTTGATGCGGGGGTGGTCGGGTGCGACGCCGTAGCGGATCAGACCGAACGGCGCGGGCATCCGCTCGAACAGGTCGATCGAGACGCCCGGCGTCCGGGCGGCGTCGGACTTCAGCAGGGCGTCGGCGGCGTAGATGCCGGCGGGGCCGGCTCCGACGATCGCGACTCTGATCGGGCGAGGCATGACGGGCGGTCCTCCGGTGGGTGCGCAGCAGGAGGTGGTCTGGACCCGTTCAGCCAACCCCGAGGTGGGGCACGGGTGTAGTCGGTTTCGATCTATGGGGTCATAGGGACGACCTATGGGTATGCGGGAACCCGGGGCGGCCGGGCCGGGCGGGTGCCCGGAACGGCCGCGTGGGGTGGTGTGCGTGTGGGTGGTGTCCGCGTGGGTGGTCCGCGTGGACGGTCAGCTCCCGTCGGCCGGGGTCTGGGCGGGCACGGCGGGCGGCTGTGCCGTGGCCCCGGCGGTCTTGCCGCCGTCGGCCGGTCCGTCCGCGATCCGGGCGGCGGAGGCCTCGAAGAAGCGCAGCAGCTCCACCGGGAACGGCAGCACCAGCGTCGAGTTCTTCTCCGCCGCGACCTCGACCACGGTCTGCAGCAGTCGCAGCTGCATCGCGGCCGGGGTCTCGGCCATCCTGGTGGCCGCCTCGGCGAGCTTGGACGCGGCCTGGAACTCGCCGTCGGCGGTGATGATCCGGGCCCGGCGCTCGCGGTCGGCCTCGGCCTGGCGGGCCATCGAGCGCTTCATCGAGTCGGGCAGGCTCACGTCCTTGATCTCCACCCGGTCGATGTGCACGCCCCAGCCGGTCGCCGGGCTCTCCAGCATGACCTCCAGCCCCTGGTGCAGGTTCTCCCGGCCGGAGAGCAGGTCGTCCAGCTCGCTCTTGCCGATGACCGAGCGCAGCGAGGTCTGGGCGACCTGCAGCATGGCGAAGGCGTAGTTCTGCACGTCCACGGTGGCCCGGATCGGGTCGATCACCCGGAAGTACAGCACGGCGTCGACGCTGACCGAGACGTTGTCCTTGGTGATGCCCTCCTGCGCGGGCACCGGCATGGTGACGACCTGGACGTTGACCTTGCGCATCCGGTCCAGCACCGGCAGCAGCAGGGTGACTCCGGGCTCGCGGACCCGGCCGCTCACCCGCCCGAGGCGGAACACCACGCCGCGTTCGTACTGCTGCACCACCCGCACACCGGTCACCAGCCAGAGCAGGACCACCACGGCGACGATCACGGCCACTGCCACGATTCCGACCTCCCCCGTCGCGGCGCAGCCGGGCCGGGTCCGGGTGGGCCCTGTCGCTCGGTGCGAGCCGCGCAGGACAGTATGCTCCCGGCCCGCCGGGCCGGACAGACGGGTGCGGGCCGGTTTTGACGGATCTTTGCCACCGGCTCCGCCGCGCGCGCCGACGGCCCTGAGCAGGCGGCTCGTCAGCGGACCGCGCCCCGGCGGACGGCACTTCAGTGGACGGCGCCTCAGCGGACAGGGCTTCAGCGGGCGCCGGCGCGTTCCGGCTGCTTCGCGCCCGGTGCCGCTGCGGCCTCGACCCGGCGGCGCGGGCGGCCGGCCAGCGCGTTGATCGCCGCGACGGCCAGGCCCAGTCCGAGCGCGATCAGCCAGGCGCGCCGCTGGTCGAGGTGCGGACCGGCTGCGACCGAGGCCAGCACGGCCACGCCCAGGGTGCTGCCGAGCTGGCGGGAGGTGCTGGCGAGCGCGGAGGCCACGCCCGCCTGCTGCGCCGGCAGACCGGTCACCGCGGTGTTGGTGATCGGTGGGTTGACCAGGCCGAAGCCGAGCCCGAGCACGAGGTACCCGGCCGCGTACGGCAGGTAGCCGTCGCCCCCGGCCGCCAGGGCGAGCAGTCCGGCGCCCAGCGCCAGCAGCAGGCCGGAGCCCACCAGCAGCCGGCGCGCCCCGACCACCAGGAGGAGCCGGCCGCTCAGCGGCGACACCACGGCGATCATCAGCGTCGCCGGGAGCAACGCCAGTCCCGTCTCCAGCGCGGAGGCGTGCCGCTGCTGCTGCCAGTACACGCTGGACACGAACAGGAAACCGGCGAGGATCGCGAACGCCAGCACCGCGCTGACCGTGGCGGCGGTGAAGGTCGGGCGGCGCAGCAGCGCGAGCGGGAACACCGGGTGCGCCCGCTCCTTCTCGACGGCCACGAACGCCACTCCGCCGCCCACCGCCAGGGCCCCGCACACCAGCGGGGTGACGCCGCCGAAGCCGGCGTGGGCGCCGTGGATGAGCAGTTCGGTGACGCCGAACACGGCGACCGCGCCCAGGGCCAGCCCGACCGGGTCGAACGGACGGGGCGCACCGCCCCTGGTCTCCGGTATGCGCACCGACGCGGCCAACGCGAGGACCACCACCGGCAGGTTGACCAGGAAGATCCACCGCCAGCCCAGCGCGTCGATGAGCGAGCCGCCGACCAGCGGGCCGACGGCGGCGGCCAGCCCGAAGATCGCCGCCCAGAAGCCGATCGCCCGGGCCCGGCGCACCGGGTCCTCGATCGCCGTGGTCAGGGTGGACAGCGCGTTGGGGCCGAGCAGCGCGGCGCCGCAGCCCTGCAGGACACGGACGGCGATCAGCTGGTCGGGGCTGCCGGCGAGTGCGCACCCCAGCGAGCCGACGCCGAAGACGAGCAGTCCGGCGCGGAACATGGTGCGCCGCCCGAGGCGGTCGCCGAGGGCCCCGGCGAGGAGCAGCAGCACCGCGAGGGTCAGCGTGTAGGCGTCCACGATCCAGGCCGACTGCGAGGGCCCGGCCGCGAGTTCGGAGCGAAGGGTGGGCAGCGCGACGTTCACCGCGGTGGAGTCGAGGCTGGTGATGAACAGTGAGGCGCCGCAGACGACGGTCAGGCCGGTCGGGCCGAGGACCCGGTGTTCGCGCGGCGGCCGGTGGACGTGTCGGGGCACGGCGGACGGCATGGGGGACCCCTTCCGGGTCGAGGCGGGAAGCGGCGACGGGCGGGGCGCGCCCCGGCGCGGGGCCGGTCGGGCGGGCTGCGGTCGCTCTGCCTCGAACCTAGGCGGCCTGCGGATTTGCAGCAATCGGCAAAATGGCAACTGATACTTTCACCTGGTGCAACTGTCCTCGGTCGACCTCAACCTGCTGGTGGTCCTCGACGCCCTCCTGCAGGAGAGCTCCGTCACCCGCGCCGCGGACCGGCTCAACCTCTCCGTCCCGGCCACCAGCCGCGCCCTCGGCCGGCTGCGCCGCGCCTTCCAGGACCCGCTGCTGGTGCGCTCCGGCCGCGGCCTGCGGCCCACCGCCGCCGCCGTGGACCTCCGACCGCGCCTGAGGCTCTGGCTCGAACAGGCCGAGGAGCTCCTCGACCGTCAGGCCCGCCCGCTCGACCGCAGCCTGACCGTCGTCGCGCCGCAGGACCTGATCGTCACCAGGAGCGCCGACCTGCTCGCCCGCCTCGCCGCGGCCGCCCCCGCCGCCGAACTGCGCCTGCTGGCCTCCGACGGCGGGCGGGACGGCGCCGAAGCCGTCCGGGACGGCACCGCCGACCTCGCCGTCGTGGTCAACGCCGCCAAGTACCCGGACCTGCGCTCGCTCGGCCTGGTCCGGGCCGGACTCACCGCCGCCGTCCGGGCGGACCACGGGCTGACCCGGGGAGAGGTGACCGCCGAGCGCTTCGCCGCCGCCGGGCACGTCCTGGTCTCCCGCAGCGGACGGCCGGAGGAGGCACTCGACCGGGAGCTGCGCGAGGCCGGCGTGCCCCGCACCGTCCGCTGCGTCGTCCCCGGCTACCTCGCCGCGCTTCAGCTGGTCGGCCGGACGGACCTGGTCACCGTCGCCCCCGCCGTGCTGGTCCGCGAGCCGGGCGCGAGCCTCGGCGTCGTGCCGGTCGACGTCCCCGCCCGGCTGCGGCCGCTGCGGGTCACTCTCCTGTGGCACCCGCGCCGGGACCAGGACCCGCTGGTGCGGCTGCTGCGGGAGAGCCTGGGCGCGCTGGCCGCGGAGCTCACCGGGGCGGGCGACGAGCCGCCGCACTGAGCGGCCGGACCGGGCTGCCGGACTGGGCTGCCGGACTGAGCGGCCGGCCTGTGCTGCCGCGTCGAACTGCCGTACGGATCCGCCGCGTCGAACTGCGGCATGGAGCCGCCGCGTCGAACTGCCGATCGGGCCGGAGTGCGGAGGCGAAGGCGCCGGGTGCGGGACCGTACCGGTGGCCCGTCGGGACGGATACCGTCACCGGGTGACCACGACGAGCAACTCCACGTCGCCGGAGGCCGGTTCCGTCCGGCCGCCACTGGTGACCCGGGCCCTGCTGCTGCGCTTCGTCTCGCTGTTCGGGTCCTCCGTCGGCTTCAACCTGCTGCTCTCCGCCGTCCCGCTGTACGCCCAGGAGTCCGGCGGCGGCGACCACGCGGCCGGCCTGGCCACCGGTGCGCTGATGCTGGCCACCGTCGTGGGCGAGCTGGCCACGCCCGCGCTGACCGCCCGGTTCGGCTACCGCCCGGTGCTGGCCGCCGGGTTGGTGCTGCTGGGCGCGCCCGCGCTGGTGCTGGCCGCGACCGCTTCGATGGCGGCGGTGGTGGTGGTCTGCCTGCTGCGCGGGATCGGCTTCGCGACCGCGTTGGTGGCGGGCGGGGCGCTGACGGCCTCGCTGATCCCGGCCGAACGGCGCGGGGAGGGGCTCGCGCTGGTCGGGGTGGTCTCCGGAGTGCCGTCCGTGGTCGGCCTGCCGGTCGGCGTCTGGCTGGGCCAACACGTGGGCTGGGACTGGGTGTTCGCGATCGGGGCGGTGGCTCCGCTGGCCGCCGTCGCCTCCGTCCCCGCCCTCCCGGACCGCAGGGCCGCGGCCGGTCCGGCGGTGGGACTGCGGGAGGGGCTGCGCAGTGCCGCGCTGCTGAGACCGGCGACGGTGTTCGGCGCCACGGCGCTGGCGGCGGGAGTCATCGTCACGTTCCTGCCGCTCGCCGTCCCGTCCGGCGGAGCCGTCGCGGTCGCGCTGCTGGTCCAGCCCGGCGCGGCGACGCTCGCCCGCTGGCTGGCCGGGCGGTACGGGGACCGGCGCGGCTCGGCCGGGCTGGTGCTGCCCGCCCTGCTCGCCGCGGCGGCCGGGATGCTGCTGCTGGCCTGGACGGACAGCACGGTGGCGGTCGTCGCGGGGGCGGCGGTGTTCGGCGCCGGCTTCGGCGCCGCGCAGAACGCGACGCTGGCGCTGATGTACACCCGGGTGCCGCCGTCCGGGTACGGCACCGTGACCGCGCTGTGGAACGTCGCCTACGACGGGGCGATGGGCGTCGGCGCGGTCGCCTTCGGGGCGGTCGCGGGCGGGACGGGCTATCCGTGGGCGTTCGCCCTCACGGCGGCGGTGATGCTCGCGGCGCTCGCCCCGGCGCGGTGGGACCGGGGGAGCGCCGCGCCGGAGTGAGGGTCACATCGGGGTGAGCGCCGCGCCGGGTGCGGAGCTTCTGTCTGGTGTGACCGCCCGTCAGTCCCGGAAGACGGCCGCGTGCTCGGCGGCGAACGACGACATCAAGGCCGGGGTCCGGGCACCGCGGCCCGCGGCCGTCGCACCGCCGACGGTGCGAACCGACACGCACGGGCCGGGCCGTTGCTCGACTTGCCGCAGGGTGGGCGCTTGGATGGTCCCGCCCTGGTCAAGCGGACGGACCCGTACGGGGTCACGCCCGGCCCGCGGCCCGAACACCCCCGGCAAGCCGAGGAGTCACCACCGTGCACGACACCCCCGACCCCGCCGTCGTGGCCCGCCGGATCGCCGAACGGCGGGAGCAGCTGGGCCTCGGCGAGGAGGAGCTGGCACGCCGGGCGGCGATGGCGCCCCGCTACCTGCGGCACCTCCTCGAAGCCGGGCCCGGCTTCGACCCGGGGGGCTTCGTCCGGATCGCCGCCGCCCTCGGCAGCAGCACCGACGAGCTGCTGTCGGGCCGTGCCGACGCCCCGCCCGGGCACGGCGGCCCCGGGCCGCGGCCGCAGCTGGAGAACCTCACCGAGGCCGAGTGCTGGGAGCTCGTCGGCACCCACGGCATCGGCCGGATCGGCCTGCCGGTCGAGCCGGGGCCGGTGGTGCTGCCCGTCAACTACGTGGTCGACCGGGCCTCCTTCGCCTACCGGACCGGTGCGCGCCACGCCACCGCGCCGGAGGAGGGCGCCGCGGTCTCCTTCCAGGTCGACCACATCGACGAGTACCTCGGCCGCGGCTGGAGCGTGCTCGCCCTGGGCCCGGCCCACTACGTGGACGACCCGGGGGAGCTGGAACGCCTGGACGGCCTGGTCGGTGCGGCACCGTGGGCGGGCGGCGACCGCCGGCTCTGGGTCCGGATCCGGCCGGAGGAGGTCACCGGCCGACGGCTGGTCACGGGCTGAGGCGGCCGTCGCCCCGGGCTGTCGCCCCCGGCACCGGCAGCGGTGACCGGCAGTGGTGACCGGCTGCGGCTGGGAGTGGGCCGACGCGATGCCGTTCGCCGCCCGCTCCTGACGCCGCCTCGGTGAGCCGCGCCGCGCGTCGCCACGTGCGCGGTGCGCAGTGCGAGGCGCTCGACCAGCGATGCGCGGCGCGCGGGGCTCGACAAGCGATGCGCGACGGACGAGGTCGGGCGAGGCGGGGCCCGTCAGTCGCGGTCGAGCAGCTCGCGGACGCGGTCGGCGACGAGCGCGGGCTGCTCGGCCTGGATGAAGTGCCCGGAGTCCACGTGCTCGTACCGGCCGTCGGGCAGGGCCTCGGTCCAGCGGCGCTGGTGTTCCTGGAGCGCCGGGTGGTTGCGTTCGCCGCCCCGCCGGGGTCGGTCGGCGGAGAGCAGGACGGTCGGGCAGGCCGGGGGCACCGGCGGCCGGGCCCGCAGGCGGGGGACGGCGGCGGCCACCGCGCGGAACTCGCGACGGGTCTGGGCGATGCCGGCCGGGACGAAGTCCTCGGCGAGCATGGTGGCGTAGGTCTCGGGCGGGAAGACCCGGCGGACCTCGCCGCCGGCCAGGCGGGCGGCCGCCCGGAACCGGATCAGGGGCCCGACGACCGCGAGCGTGCGGTCGACCCTCCGGGTGATCTGCTCCATCGCGTCGTAGGCCGGGGCGGTCTCCGGCGTGGGGTCGACCAGCAGGACCCCGCGCAGCCGGGGTGCCAGCCGCTCGGCGGCGAGGCGGGCGACCAGGCCGCCCATGCTGTGGGCGACCAGGACGAAGCGGTCCGGGACGGTGGCGTCCGCCAGGGCGACCAGGTCGGCCGCCAGGTCCTCGACGGTCAGCGGGGCGTCGCTGCGCGGGCTGCGGCCGAAGCCGGAGCGGTCGTACGCGACCAGCCGGGCGCGGTCGGCGAGCAGCGGCAGGACCGGGTCCCAGGAGGTGCGGCCGAGGCCCTGGCCCGCCTCGAAGAGCACCTGGTCGGGGCCGTGGCCGGACTCCTCGACGTACAACGGCCGTCCGTTGACGGTCACCTCCCGTCCGCTGGTGCGACCCGTCCGTGGTGCCTGCCGTGTGCGGCGCATGTGCTGGTGCCCCCGTTCCGCGCGCCCGGATCCCCGTCCGGACGCTGACCGTTTTCATCTTTGAGAATGGTAACGGCTGTGAAATCGTGGAGCAATGGACCACGATCCCGCCGACCTCCTCCTGCACCCGGTGCGCCTGCGCGTGGTGCACGCCCTCGCCGGGGGCCGGGTGCTCACCACCACGCAGCTGTGCGAACGGCTGTCGGGCGTCTCGAAGGTGACGGTGTACCGGAACGTCGCGCTGCTCGCCGAGGCGGGCTTCCTGGAGGTCGCGGAGGAGCACCGGGTGCGGGGCGCCGTGGAACGGCACTACCGGCTGCGCGAGGACCGCCCGGCGGTGGACGGCGCCACCGCCGCCGCGATGTCGACCGAGGACCACCGCCGGGGCTTCGCGGCCGCGATGGCCGTCCTGCTCGCCGAGTTCAACGCCTACCTCGACCGGGACGGCGCCGACCCGGCGGCCCAGGGAGTGTCCTACCGGCAGGGCACGTTCTGGCTCAGCCCCGAGGAACTCGCCGAGCTGGGCGGCGAGTTGTTCGCGGTGCTGGCGCCGCGGCTGGCCAACCGCCCGGCGCCGGAGCGGGATCCGTACCTGATCAGCCCGATCGTCTTCCCCGCCGCGGGATCCGCCGGAGCGGCCGCTGACGGTTCGTGAGCCAGACCGTCGGCCCCGAGGCCGGCCGCCCCTGCGCGGCCCGTGGACGCGCGCGCCGATGACTGGTATCCAGGCCACTGGGCAGCCGGACGGAGCCGGCGCCGCGCCGGGACGTACCACCAGGAGAGCAGGGGCGATGCGCAGAGTTCTGATCGTCGGTGCCGGGCAGGCCGGACTCCAACTGGCCCTGGGGCTGCAGGCCCACGGCTACGACGTGACGGTGCTGACAGACCGCGGCGCGGAGGAGGTGCGCGCCGGACGGGTGCTGTCCAGCCAGTGCATGTTCGACTCCGCGCTGCGCACCGAGCGTGCCCTCGGCCTCGACCTGTGGGCCGACGAGGCGCCCCGGATCGAGGGCGTCGGGGTGTCGGTGGCCATGCCGGACGGGCCGCGGGTGATCGACTGGGTGGGGCGGCTGGACGCCTACGCGCAGTCCGTCGACCAGCGGCTGAAGATGTCGACCTGGCTGGAGGCCTTCGCCGGGCGCGGCGGCCGGGTGGAGCTGCGCACGGTGACCGCCGCCGACCTGCAGCACCTGGCCGGCTCGTACGATCTGGTGCTGGTCGCCTCCGGCAAGGGCGTGCTGGGCTCGCTGTTCGAGCGCGACCACGCGCACTCGCCGCACGAGCGGCCGCAGCGCGCGCTGGCCGCCGCCTACGTGCACGGGCTCGCGCCGCGCCCCGAGCACGACTTCCCCGCGGTGCGCTGCAACGTGGTGCCCGGCATCGGCGAGTTCTTCGTGATGCCCGCCCTGACCATGTCGGGGCCGTGCGACATCCTGCTCTGGGAGGCCATGCCGGGCGGACCGGCGGACGCCTTCGACGGACTCCGCGACCCGGCCGAACACCTCAGGGTGACACTGGAGTTGATGAGGACCTTCACGCCTTGGGAGTACGACCGGGCCCGCGCCGGTGTCGAACTCACCGACGCCGGCGCCACCCTGGCCGGGCGCTTCGCCCCGGTGGTCCGCCGCCCGGTCGGCGAACTGCCGGGCGGCGCCGCGGTGCTGGGCGTGGCGGACGTCGTGGTCACCAACGACCCGGTCACCGGGCAGGGGGCCAACAACGCCGCCAAGTGCGCGGCGGTCTACCTGGAGGCGATCCTCGCCCACGGCGACAAGCCCTTCGACCGCGACTTCCAGCAGGCCGCCTTCGACGGCTTCTGGGAGATCGCGGGCCCGGTCACCACCTGGTCCAACGCGATGCTCGCCCCGCCGCCCCCGCACGTCCTCGACCTGCTCGTCGCCGCCGGTGAGCACCAGGCGGTGGCGGACCGCTTCGCCAACAACTTCAACGACCCCGCGGACGTGGCGCGGTGGTACCTCGACCCGGACCGGGCCGCCGCGTACCTGGCCTCGGTCACGACCGGAAGCTGAAAGGTCAAGAGCTTCCCAAATCGGGTGCAATCGCGCGTCGATCATGGTGGGTTCGTGTCGCCCCCTCGCCGAGGGGGACATTCGGCTCGGAACACGAGCAGTGCGGACATCCGGACAACAGGAGACAGTGGTGGCGGTCGACGGGGGCAACATGGCCCAGGTTGTGATCGATACGGCGTACAACGAGCGCAAGCGGCTGCACACCGGCCGCAGTCGCACCACCACCATGATCGTGCTGGGCGTCCTGGCCGGGATCGGCCTGTTCCTGGCGCTGGTCGTCGGCAAGTCCGACCCGGACTCCGCGCCGACCTGCGACGGCCACACCATGACCCGGAACAGCGAGTGCCGGATCTGGTCCAACCACGGCGGCGGGGGCATCTACTCGTACGACGAGATGATCGACCGTCGGGAATCCTCCAACGGCGTGTGGCGGGTCATCGGCTTCGGCGGCGCCGGCCTCGCCGTCGTCCTGATGGCGGTCGCCTACACCAAGCTCGACCCGAACCGCCCCTGGGGCAAGCCGGTCAGCGCGGCCTGCCCGCGCTGCCGGGAGCTCAACCTGCGGGAGAAGCTCACCGTCCACAGCGTCACCAAGGGGCGCACCACCCACCGGTACAGCGGCATCGTCACCCTCTGCACCCCGGCCTGCGGCTTCTCCACGATCCGCCAGCGCTGACCGGTCCGGCCGCTCGGCGTCCGGGCCCCGCCTTCGGGTCCCTGCGCCCGGGCCCGATTCTGGGGTCCCTGCGCCCGGGCCCGATTCTCGGGTCCCTGCGCCCGGGCCCGATTCTCGGGTCCCTGCGCCCGGGCCCGATTCTCGGGTCCCTGCCCTGCGGGTCGGGACCGGAATGGGTCGTCCTCGTCCGCCTCCCACCCACTACGCTCGGTCCGGATCGAACGGACGATTGGGTGAAGCGAGTGAGCAGGTGGGAGCGGGCGCTGGACGCGGCCGGCGTGCACGACCCCGGGCTGCGGGCCGACTACGGCCGACAGCGCCGGCAGGTCGCCCGGTACAAGCGGGAGGTCACCCTGGCTGCCGGTCTGCTGCTCCCGGACCGCACCGTCCCGCACGTGATCGCGGCCGCCGCCTTCATGCACCGCACCGACACCCTGCTCGACAGCGGCCCGCTCGCCGAGCGCCGGGCGGCGTCCGCCCGCTGGCAGCGGGAGGTCACCGGGAGCCTCGACGCCGACCGCACCGACGACCCCGAGCTGCGCCCGCTGCTGAACAGCGTCGCCGCGCACCCCGCCCTGCGCGGGCACGTCCTGGACTTCCTGGCCGCGGCGGAGACGGACCTCGACTTCACCGGGTTCGCCACCGAGGAGGAGTACCAGGCGTACGTGGACGGGTACTCGCTGCCCGGCTTCATGCTCGTCGCCGGGCTGCTCGGCCCGGACGGTGACCAGGCCGCCTACCGCGCCGCCTGCCGCACCTACATCGACGCCGCCCAGCGGCTGGACTTCGTCAACGACCTCGCCGAGGATCTGGCCGAGGGCCGGCTGACCGTCCCCGCGGACACCCTGAGCCGGCACGGCGTCACCCGGGCCGACCTGGAACAGGCCCGCGACCTGCCGGCCGTCCGGACGCTGCTCGGCGAACTGCTCGACCGGGCCGACCGCGCCCTCGCCGAGGGCGGCGCCGTCGTCGAACTGGTGCCGGCCGCCCACCGGCCGATGGTCCGCTGCCTCCTCGGCGTGGACGGGCTCGTCAGCGCCGCCGCCCGTGCCGACCTGGGGGCGCTGCTGCGCCGCTCCGCGCGCCCGGCCAAGGGGGCCGCGCTGCGCCTGCTGGGCCGCGAGTACCTCCGGGCCCGCCGGCTGCGCGGCTGAGGGGCCCCGCCGCTTGCGCGGCTGAGGGGCCGGGGCGGTCCGCCCGCGCCACCGCTGACGAATCGTCAGGGTCCGTGCCGGGTGCGTGAGTCGGCTCCGTGGGGTGGGTCGGCCCGGGACGCCGCTTCGGCGGGGCCGCTGCCGTGAAGTCCGCAGCCGACCTGCGGACTATACCCCAGTCGACACATCTTGAACGCACGAGCCCCAGGCGTCACTCCAGGGCGCAGCAGGCGCCCGGCCTGTGTCGAGACTTCGCCGAAGTCCCTGCCTGCACTCCGTCATCGTCACTGATAGTCGCGACAATGGCGCATTGCGTGTTCATGGCACCCCCTTCAGGTGATGGATGCGTTCAGGAAGATAACGAAAAGGCCCCGCCTTCTCTCGCCTTGGATTTACTTCTTGACTCCATCTGGCACATGCGGGTTGACTCCCTCCCACTCCGCCGCACTGTCGCGGCGACGTCAGGGAGGCACCCCCACATGAACGCAATGATGCGTCGCGCCGTCATCGCCACCGCAGCCGTCTCGATGGCCCTGTCCATGGCCGCCTGCGGCAAGGCCGGCAGCGACAAGAAGGACTCCGCCGCGAGCGGCGACAACAAGTCCATCGGCCTGCTGCTGCCCGAGAACGCGTCCTCGACCCGCTACGAGTCCTTCGACCGCCCGTTCATCGAGGCCAAGGTCAAGGCGCTGTGCGCGGACTGCAAGGTGCTCTACAACAACGCCGAGGGCAGCGCCGCCAAGCAGAAGCAGCAGTTCGACACCCTGATCGCCCAGGGCGTGAAGGTCATCGTCCTCGACGCCTTCGACGCCACCTCGACCCAGTCCTGGGTCAAGGAGGCCGCCGCCAAGGGCGTGAAGGTCGTCGCCTACGACCGCCTGGCCACCGGCCCGGTCGCCGCCTACGCCTCCTTCGACAACGAGAAGGTCGGCGAGCTTCAGGGCCAGGCCCTGGTCGACGCGCTCGGCGCGCAGGCCGCCGACGCCAACGTCGTCATGATCAACGGTGACGACGCGGACCCGAACGCCGGCCAGTTCAAGGCCGGTGCGCACAAGGTGCTCGACGGCAAGGTGAAGAAGGTCGTCTACGAGCAGTCCGGCGAGTGGAAGCCCACCGTCGCCGGCCAGAAGATCGGTGCCGCGATCACCCAGCTCGGCAAGGACGGCTTCCAGGCCGTCTACTCCGCCAACGACGGCATGGCGGGCGCCATCATCACCCAGCTCCAGGGTGCGGGCATCAAGGTCCCGGTCGGCGGCCAGGACGCCGGCCTCGACGCCATCCAGCGGATCGTCAACGGCGACCAGGCCTACACCATCTACAAGGCCTACAAGCCGCTCGCCGACACCGCCGCCGAGCTGGCCGTCGACCTCCTGCAGGGCAAGGACGTCAAGTCCGTGGCCACCGCCAGCGTCGACAGCGCCACCGACAAGGGCATCCCGGCCAAGCTGCTCGACCCGAAGGTCGTCACCAAGGCCAACATCAACGACACCGTCATCGCCGACGGCCTGTAC
This sequence comes from Kitasatospora sp. NPDC085464, assembly GCF_044541955.1. Taxonomy (NCBI): domain Bacteria; kingdom Bacillati; phylum Actinomycetota; class Actinomycetes; order Kitasatosporales; family Streptomycetaceae; genus Kitasatospora; species Kitasatospora sp. NPDC085464. Next base: position 14,482 of record NZ_JBITTM010000004.1, on the reverse strand, counting down.
AAGGCCGCCGACATCTGCACCGCGGACTACGCCGCCGCCTGCGCCACCGCCGGCCTGAAGTAGCACCGCCCGGGCGGAGCTCCCCGCCTCCCCGGGGAGCACCGCCCGCAGCGCGCGGCAGGCCCCGGCCCGCCCCGACAGCCCCTTTTCGACGTTCACCCGCCCGCTCCGCACGGCGCGCGGGCCACACCGGCCGCCGACCCACCATCACGGCGTGCGCGGGAAGAAGGAGATGGTTCACGTGACAGGCGCACCCGTACTGGCGTTGCGCGGGGTCTCCAAGCGCTTCGGCGCCGTCCAGGCACTGACCGACGTGCACCTGGAGGTACACGCCGGCGAGGTGGTGGCCCTGGTGGGCGACAACGGCGCCGGAAAGTCCACGCTGGTGAAGACCATCGCCGGCGTCCACCCCATCGACGAGGGGACGATCGAGTGGGAGGGCCAGGCGGTCTCCATCGGCCGCCCGCACGACGCCCAGGCCCTCGGCGTCGCGACCGTCTACCAGGACCTCGCGCTGTGCGACAACCTCGACGTGGTCGGCAACCTCTTCCTCGGCCGTGAGCTGAAGCGGTTCGGCACGCTCGACGAGGTCGCCATGGAGAAGCGCGCCCGCGAACTCCTCGACACGCTCTCCATCCGCATCCCGAGCGTGCGCATCCCCATCGCCGCCCTCTCCGGCGGCCAGCGCCAGGTGGTCGCCATCGCCCGCGCCCTGGTCGGCGACCCCAAGATCGTCATCCTGGACGAGCCCACCGCCGCCCTCGGCGTCGAGCAGACCGCCCAGGTCCTCGACCTCGTCGAGCGCCTGCGCGACCGCGGCCTCGGCGTCATCCTGATCAGCCACAACATGGCCGACGTCAAGGCCGTCGCCGACACCGTCGCCGTCCTGCGCCTGGGCCGCAACAACGGCGTCTTCGAGGTGGCGAACACCTCGCACGAGGAGATCATCTCCGCCATCACCGGCGCCACCGAGAACGCCGTCACCCGCCGCCAGGCACGACTCGCGGAGGAAGCGAAGTGACCACCGAGCAGACCACCCCCGACACCCCCGCACCGGCCGCCCCCGCGGTCGACCCCCGCCTGCTCGTCCGCGAGGCCGGTTTGGCCGGCTACGTCGCCGAGTTCAAGCAGAAGATGAAGAACGGCGACCTCGGCTCCGTGCCCGTCGTCCTCGGCCTGATCCTCATCGGCGTCATCTTCCAGAGCGTCACCGGCGACTTCCTCAACGCCGACAACCTCACCAACATCACCAAGTGGATCGCCGGCCCCGGCCTGATCGCCGTCGGCATCGTCTTCGTGCTCCTCCTCGGCGAGATCGACCTCTCGCTCGGCTCCGTCGCCGGCGTCTCCGCCGCGATAGCCGCCGTCCTGTCCGTGCGCTCCGGCTACAACGAGTGGCTCGCCTGCCTCATCGCCATCGCCGCCGCCGTCGCGATCGGCGCCCTGCACGGCTTCTTCTTCGCCAAGATCGGCGTCCCGGCGTTCGTCGTCACCCTCGCCGGCCTGCTCGCCTGGAGCGGCCTGCAGCAGTACGTCCTGGGCGACAAGGGCACCGTCAACGTCGTCAACGACGGCGTCCTCGCCAACCTGGACACCTACTTCCTCGGCGACGGCGACATCGCCTACACCTGGGGCCTCGCCGTCCTCGGCGTCGCGCTCTTCGGCGCCGGGCAGATCATGGACGCCCGCCGCCGCAGCGCGGCCGGCCTCGCCGCCCGCCCGATGAGCGAGATCGCGCTGCGCACCGGCGTCCTCGCCGTCATCGCGCTGACCGCCGCCTACATGCTCAACCAGGACCGCGGCCTGCCGCTGCCCCTGCTCGTCTTCCTCGGCGTCGTCGTCATCACCGACTTCGTCCTGCGCCGCACGAGCTACGGCCGGCAGATCTTCGCGGTCGGCGGTGGCGTGGAGGCCGCCCGCCGCGCAGGCATCAACGTCGCCTGGGTCCGGATCTCGGTCTTCATGATCTCGGCCGGCATGGCGGCCCTCGGCGGTCTGTTCATCGCCTCGCAGCAGGGTTCCGCGGACAAGATCCTCGGCGGCGGCAACGTCCTGATGAACTCCATCGCGGCGGCCGTCATCGGCGGCACCAGCCTGTTCGGCGGACGCGGCAAGACCTGGTCGGCCCTGCTCGGCATCCTGGTCATCCAGTCGATCATCACCGGGCTCGACCTGGTCCACGTCAACCAGGCCATCCAGTACATGATCACCGGCGCCGTCCTGCTCGCCGCCGTCGTCCTGGACTCGGTGTCCCGACGCACCCGCAAGACCGCCGCGCGCTGACCCGCCGTCACGCGCTGCCCGGGCCGGCCCGGTACCCGAAGGACGGGTACCGGGCCGGCCCGTGCCGTGTGCGTGAGGCGAGCCCGCCCCAGTACACCTTTCCCGACGAGCTGTCAGGTCGTGTTCGAGGGCGAAACATCGCAGGTCGCTGGCGGATCGCTCAAGCGCCGCTGAAGAGGCGGTGGCGATGCGCCGTGGGGGCACGGACTACCGGCCAAACGCCCCGTCGGCCATGTCGGCGGCGGGTTCCCGAGGCCTAGAGTCGTCCTCGGGCAGCGCGACAGCAGGGTTCGAGTGACCCTCGACCGACGCACCCACGGGGGGCCCGGCACATCCCACAGCACCCGCTTCGCAGACCCGTTCCGGATCATCCGGCACGCCTGCCACCTCAAGGGAGTCCGCCATGTCCGACAACGCTCTCGACCTCCAGGACCTCGACCTCAGCGAGCTGAACGTCACCGCGCTGCGCGACACCGTCGCGCTGCCGGAGAACGGCGCGTCCTGGGGCTCCTGCTCCTGCCAGGGCTCGTCCTCCTGCGCCCAGCCGGAGACCATGGTCGCCCCGCTTTCCTGACGATTCATCAGCTCACGACTCGTCACACCACTGTCCGGCAAGCCTCGTTCGAGAATCAAGGGAGACATCATGTCCGACCGTACACAGGACACGCTCGCGCTCGACGACATCCTCGCCCTCGACGGCCTCGACCTCGGGGAGCTGACCGTCACCTCGCTGCGCGACACCGTCGCGCTGCCCGAGACCGGCGCCTCCGGCGGCCCCAGCTCGACCTCCTGCGGATCGTCCTCCTGCGGCGCGCCGCACCCGCCGGTCCTCGACACCTTCTGAGAACCGGCCCCACCGAACCACCCGGTACCGCCGAGCACCGCCCCGCACCACCAGCGCAACAACTTTGAACCCGGCGCGTTCGCGCGGACGCGCCGGGTTCCTGCCGTGCACCGCCCAGGCCCGTCGGAGGGAGCCGCCATGCCGAACCGAGCCCTGCCGCGTCCCGTACTCCGCCCGGTCCCCGCACCCGTGCCGGCACCGGTCGCCCACACCGCCCGCCACGCCCTGGTGCGCGCCACCGTGCTCGCCCGGCCCGCACAGTCCGCAGCGTCGGCAGCCGTACGGAGCCTGCTCGCCGAACTCGGCGCCGTCGAAGCCGCGGAGACGGCCCTGCGGACCGACCTCTGCGACGACCTGTACGACAGCCGCACCGGGCACGACGAGGAGTTCCACCGCCGGATCGTGCTCCCGCTCCGCCGCGACCTGCACAACGGACGCCCGCCCCGCGCCGCCCAGCTCGACCGGCTCGCCGACCTGCCGGAGCGCGTCCCGCGGCTCGCCGACTGGCTGGACCTGCGGCAGCGCCGCGCCCGGCTGCTCGCCGCGCTCGCCGACGCCGTCCCGCCCGCGCTCGCCGCCGAACGTGCCGCCCTCGCCGAACTCTGCCGCGCGTCCGCCTTCACCCGGGCCGTCGCCCTCACCAGCGCCGACCTGCTGCGCGCGGTCGCCAACACGGCGCGCGCGGCCGACTCGACGGGGGAGCGGCCGGCCCGCGCCCGCAAGGAGGAAGCCGCCGTCCTGCGCCACGCGCTGCGGGCCACCACCAAGACCAGCCCGCTCACCTGGTTCACCTCGGTCGGCTGGTCCTCGGGCGACGGCCTGCCGGACGGGCCCGCAGGGGACGCCGCGCCGAACGGGCCCGCAGGGGACGCCGCGCCGAACGCCGTGCCGGACGCGCCCGCCGGAACGCCGGTGCCCCCGTACGCGGTGGTCCGGGAGAACCGGACGCTGGTCGCCGCGCTCGTCCAGGCCCTGCTCGACGACCCCCGGCGCAGCCGCACCCTGCCGCACCGGATGACCGGAGCCGCCCGCGTCGCCGACGGCCGTGCCCACTACGCCCGCAGCGAGGTGGTGTTCGCGGGCGGCCGCTACCTCGTCACCCGTGAGGAGGAGGTCGAGCTGGCCGACCGGCCCGAACTGGCGCTGCTCGCCTCGCTCGCCGACACCCCGGACACCCCGGACCGCCTCGCCACCGGCCTCGCCGCCGCCCTCCGCCGCCCGGAGGACGACCCCGTCGTGCGCCGCTTCGTCGGCCAGCTCCGCACTGCCCGCCTGCTGGTGCCCACCGACCCGGTCGACCCGCAGGACCCGCAGCCGCTGCGCAGCCTCGCCCACTGGCTCCGGCAGTGGCCGGAGGACACCGCGATCGTCGCCCTGGTCGACCACCTGGCGGACCGGACGGCCGAGTTGGCGGACGCGCCCGGAGAGCGCCGCCCCGCGCTGCTCGCCGCGCTCGCCGACACCTGGCACCGGGTGCTCGCCGCCGCCGGCCGACCCGTCCCCGCCGAGGCCGCACCGCTCACCGTTCTCAGCGAGGACGTCCACGCGCCCGCGCCGCCGCAGCGCCGGCCGAGCCGGGCCGACCGCGCAGCGCTCGCCGAACTCACCGCGCTGGCCGAGCTGTTCGACCACGGCCACCTGATGCGACGGGCCGCCTGCGACCGGTTCGTCGCCCGCTACGGCGTCGGCGGGGTCTGCGGCACGCCGTGGGAGTTCGCCGCCGATGCCGCCCAGGCCTGGTCCGCCATCGCCGTACCGGACGAACTGGCCGCCCTGCGGGCCGAGTTCGCGGCCGTGCCGGAGGCGGACGGCGAGATCGTCCTCCCCGCCGAGCGGGTCCGGGCGCTGGCCGCCCGGCTGCCCGACTGGACCGCGGCCCGGCCGCTCAGCTACTCGTGGTTCGTCCAATCCGACCCCACCGACGGCCTGTTGTGCGTCAACCACGTCTACGGCGGCTGGGGGCGCTTCGCCAGCCGGTTCCTCGACGCCACCACACCGCGGGCCGCCGCCGACGTCACCCGGCAGATCCGCCGCGGCCTCGGCGAGGGAGCCCGCGCGGCCCAGATCCGGCCGGTCGGCGGGTTCAACGCCAACCTCCACCCCCTGCTGCTCGCCGACGAGATCGGCCCCGACCGGCGCTGGACCAACCTGGTCGAAGCCGACCTCGACCTCGTCCACGACCCCGCCTCCGACCAGCTCCGCTTCCGCCTGCGGAGCACCGGCGAACTGCTGGACGTCCTCTACCTCGGCTTCCTCGCGCCGGTCATGCTGCCCCAGCGGCTCGCCCCGCTGCTCGCCGACCACCCCAACGGCGTCGTCGACTTCCGTCCGCTGCTGCCCCGCACCGCCCTCCGTGCGCCCGGCGGCACCGTCACCGGCACCCCGCGCCTGCGCCACCGCCACGTCGTCTTCGCCCGCCGCCGCTGGTACCTGCCGCCGGCCGTCCTCGACGCCCTGCGCGCCGACCTCGCCGCGGACCCCGGCACCGACGGGATCCCGGCCGGGGCCACCGCGCGCTGGCGCGCCCTGCTGGGCCTCCCCGAACAGCTGTTCCTCCACCCCGTACCGGCCGCCGCCACCACGGACACACCCGCCGACGCCTTCGTGGCCCACCTGCGGGCGCCGAAGCCCCAACCCGTCGACCTCGGCAACCCCCTGCACCTGTGCCACCTCGCCAAGTGGCTGACCCGGTACCCGAACGGGGTGGTGCTGGAGGAGGCGCTGCCCGCCATCGCCGGCACGGCGGAGCCGACCCGGACGGTCGAGCTGGTGGCGGAGACCTACCGGCCCGGACGGGCGGGCGCCACGGGCCCCGAGGAGGGAGCCCCGTGACCCGGGCGCCGTCGCACGCGAATGCCGGCCGGCCCTCGGGCGGCCCGCGGCACGGTGCCGCGGAAGCCGGCGGCCCGCCCCCGGGTGCGAGTCCGTTCCCCAGCCCTTCCCTCCGTCCCGCTCCGCACTGCCGAGGAGGCGTCCGATGAGTGAACTGGCCGACGGCCCGGAGGCCGTGACCGCCCGCGATGTGGTCCTGACCTACTACCAGCCCGTCAAGGCCCGCGCGCTGCGCGAAGCCGTGCTGCCGGCCGCCCGGCAGGCGGCGGCGGACGGGCTGGAGGCGCACGTCGAGCGGCACTGGCGGTTCGGGCCGCACCTGCGACTGCGGCTGCGCGGCCCGGGGGCGCGGGTGGCCGCCGCGGCCGAGCGGGCCGCCGAGGGGCTGCGGGCCTGGACGGCGGCGCACCCGTCGGTCGCCGACCGGACGGACGAGCAGCTGCTGGCCGAGGCCGCCGTCGCCGGACGGGTCGAGCTGATCGCGCCGCCGTACGGGCCGCTGGTGCCGGACAACACCGTCCGCGTGCTGCCCGTCGACCCGTCCGCCGGGGAAGCGCTGAACGCCCTGCTGGGAGCCGGATCCGCCGACCTGCGCGACGAGTTGATGCGGCTGGGCCTGCCCGCCCTCGGCGCGGGGTGCGACTTCCTCGGCGCGCACGGCGACGCCTCCGAGGCCCGCGTCCAGCTGGTGGTGTCGGCGCTCGCCGCCCACGCCGCCGCGCACCCGGAGGGGCTGATCGGCGGGCACTACTCGATGGTCTCGCACCTGGAGGACTTCCTCGTCCACGAGGACCCGGACGGCAGCCTGCGGGCCGCCTTCGACCGGCGCTGGGACCGCGTCGGCGGCGCCGTCACCGCACTGGTGGGCCGGATCACCGACGGCGGCGCGCGCGGCTGGGAGCGCGACTGGGCGCACTGGTCGGCGACCGCCTGGGCCCTCGCGGAGCGGCGCCACGCGGCCGGGATCGACCTCGGCGGCAGCCGCGAGGAGTACCGGGCCCGCGCGGCCGCGGTCGGCGACCCGGAGACCGCCGCCCGCTGGGACTTCGCCCTGCGCACCCGCTACAGCGACTTCCACTGGCTGCTGCACCGCTCCGACCCCGGCGGCACGATGTGGACCCGCCCGGACTACCTGATCTACCGGGCCTGCACCAACGGCCTGTACCGGCTGTTCGCGATCTGCGACGTCCGGCCGGTGGAGCGCTACCTCGCCGCGCACCTGGTGGTCCGCACCGTGCCCGAGCTCACCGGGCACCGCTGGCAGGACCGGGTGGACGAGGTCATCGCCGCCGTGGAGGGCGTCGCGTGACCGGCCGGGCCGAGGGTCCGCAGGGGGGCGTCGTACGGCCCCACCTGCGCCCGGGCGTGGCGGTGACCCGGCTCCGGGACGGACTGCACCTGCGCGGGCGCGGCAGCAGTCTCACCCTGGAGGGCAGCCGCGCGCTCCCCGCGCTGTGGAAGCTGCTCGACGCCCGGCTCGCGCCCGGTGCGGACCCGGCGGCGCCGGTCCCCGATCCGAAGGTGGCGGCGGCGCTGGCCACCGTCACCGCCCGGCTGCGCGAGCACGACCTGATCGTGGACCACCCGAGCGGCGCCCGACTGCCGCGCTGGCCGGGCGCGGTGGCGGCGGAGCCGGGTGGCGCGGCGGCGGCCCTCGCGGCCACCCGCCCGGTGGTGTCCGCCGCCGACCCGGACGGCCCGCTGGCCCGCGCGGTGGCCCGTGCCCTCGCCCGGGGCGGGACGGCCGCACCGGCGGTGGTCGCCGACGCCGGGCTGCCGGCCGGGCGGGTGGTGGCCTCGGCGGGCGCCCCGCCGGTGGCGGTCGCGGTGCAGTGCGGCGCGGACGACGGGTTCGTCACCGAGCCCGCCGACCCGGCGCGCACCCGGGCGGACGCCGCCGCCCTCGCGGCCCGACTGGGCACCGGCCCCGGCACCGACCCTGGCCCCGGCACCAACCCGGTCGCCGGACACCCCGGCGCGCTGCCCGTCCTGCTCGCCGCCGCGGCCGCTCAGCGGCTGCTGTGCGCGGTCGCCGGCCTGCCGGACCCGGGCGAGCCGGGCGACGACCCGCGCCTGCTCGCCGGTCGCCCCGCCGTCCTGCTCGCCGAGGCCCGCCCGACGCGTGCCGAGCACCACCCGTGGGCGGCGGGCGCGGGCGGTGCCGCCGAACCGCCCACGGATCTCGTCGAGGCCCTCCGACGGGTGACCGTCCTGGGCGATCCACAGCTGGGCGTCCTCGACGCGCCGTCGCCCGGCGACCTGCCCCAACTGCCCGTCGCCCTGGTCTCCTGCGCCACGCCGTCCGGCACCCTGGTGGCCGGCGCGGCCCGGACGGACCTCGCCCGGCTGGCCGCCGCCTGCCGGTCCGCCGAACTCCACCTGGCGGCCGTCGACGGGGGAGCGGCCCCGGTGGTGGGCGCCGACCCGGAGCACGCCCTCGGCCGGGCCCTGCGCGCGGCGGCCCTCGACCGCGCCGCGGCGGACGGCCCCGCCTCGCACGGACCCGCGCTGCCGGAGTCGGCCTGGCGCGAGCACCCGCAGGCCGCGCACTGGTGGGCCGTGCTGGCCCGTCTCCTCGGCCGGTCGCCATCTCTGACGATTCGTCAATTTCCGCACGGTGTGCGGGTGTTCCTGGCCGAGGTCGACGGGAGCCGAGCCGTCGAGGCCACCCCCGCCGACGCCGTCGCCCACGCCGCCCTGGCCGCCCTCACCCGCCTCCTCGCCCGGCGGAGCGGCCTGGCCGCCGCCCACCACACCGCCCTCACCGGCGCGGCCGCCCCCATCGCCGCCGCCGGACGCCACCCGGCCGCCTGGACGGACGAGGGCTGGACCGACCACTGGCTCACCGGACTCGCCGACCGCGAAGCGGACCTGCGCGCCGCCCTGCACCGCCTGACCGGCCTGCGCACCGCCCCGTGGCGGCCCGCCACCCCCGCCGCCCGTCCGCTCGCCAACGCCCTGGACGGCTGCGGGTTCACCGCACTCGTACGCTCAGGAGACAGCCGATGAGCGAACTCCCCGTCCTCACCCCGGCGCAGGCCCTGGCCACCACCCGCGGCACCGCCGTGGTCCACCTCACCGAGTGGACCCTCGGCCTCGCCGCCCGGCTCAGCCGCCACGCCCTGGCCCACCCCGTGCGCCTGGTGCCGGTGCGCGAGGACGGCGCGCTGACCCTGGTCGGCCCCGTCCTGCACCCCGGCGCCCCCGCCTGCCTCGGCTGCACCGAGTACCAGCGGCTCGCCACCGCCGGCGGCCGGGTGCCCTGGCAGAGCCCCGAACTGGCGCTCGCGGGCACCGGCACCCCGGCCTTCGGCGACGCGGTGGCCGCACTCGCCGCCGAGCTGGCCGCAGCCGTACCGGCCCGCGTAGGAGCACCGGCCTCCGCCGAAGCACCGGTCCGGTCCGCGGCCGGACCGGAGCCGGTCGGCGTCGGCCACGCCACCGTCCACCTGGTGAACGGCGCCCGCGCCACCTGGTCCACCCACCGGGTCCGTCCCGTCGGCGGCTGCCCCGTCTGCCGCCCGCTGCCCGCCGACACCGCGGAGGCCGCCCGGCTGCCCGCGACGCCCCGCCCGCTGCCCGACCCGGCCGTGCTGCGCGGCCCCAACGACCGTACGGGCGCCGAGCAGTTGCGGGCCGAACTGCACGACGAGCGCTTCGGCCCCGTCCGCCGGCTGTTCCGCACCGAGGACTCGGCGTTCGCCCTTACCACCGCCTGGGCGACCGACGGCCGGACGGTCGACGACGGCGGCTACGGACGCGCGGAGGACTTCCGTTCCAGCGAACGGGTCGCCCTGTTCGAGGCCGTGGAGCGGTACGCCGGCATGCGGCCGCTCGGCCGCCGGACCGTCCTGCGCGCCTCCTTCGCCGACCTGCGGCGCGACCTCGGCCGCGACGCCGTCCTCGACCCCGCCCGGCTCGGCCTGCCCGACCCCGGCCACCACGGGCACCCCGCCGCCACCACCGTCCCGTACACCCCGGACCTGGAACTCGACTGGGTGCACGGCTGGTCGCTGACCCACCGCCGTCCGGTCGCCGTCCCCGAGCACGTCGCCTACTGGGACCTGCCGGCCCGCGACCGCCCCCGCGTGGTCTACGAGTCCTCCAACGGCTGCGGACTCGGCAACAGCCCCCAGGAGGCCGCGCTCTACGGCCTGTTCGAGGTCGCCGAGCGCGACGCCTTCCTGATGGCCTGGTACGCGGGCACCCCGCTGCCCGGCGTCGCCGTCCCCACCGAGGACCCGCAGGTCGCCGACCTGGCCGCCCGGGCCTGGCTGTTCGGCTACCGGCTGACCCTCCTCGACGCCACCAACGACCTCGGCATCCCCGCCGTGATCGCCCTCTGCCGCCACCACGGCGGCCACCCGGACACCCCGCGCACCTTCCTCGCGGCGGGCGCCCACCACGACCCGCTGACGGCGATCCGTTCCGCCGTCGCCGAGGTGGTCACCAACGTCCAGGAGGCCCCGCACCGCTCCACCGCCCCGGGCGGCCCGCGCGACCCGCAGCGGCTGCGGCAGCTGCTGGACCGGCCCGACCTGGTCGTCACCCTGGACGACCACGTCGGCCTCAACGCCCTGCCTGAGGCGCAGCCCCGGCTGGACTTCCTCTTCGCCGGCCCGCCACCGGTGCCCCCGGCCGAGCGCTGGCCCGGCGCCCCCGCACCGGTCACCGACCTGACCGAGCTGCTGGAGGACACCGTGCGCCGGCTCGCCGGCGAGGGCCTGGAGGTCGTCGTGGTCACCCAGGACGAGCCCGGCGTCCGCGACCGGCTGGGCCTGCACTGCGCCAAGGTGATCGTGCCCGGCACGCTGCCGATGACCTTCGGCCACGTCAACCGCCGCACCCGGGGCCTGCCCCGGCTGCTGGAGGTCCCGTACCGGCTCGGCCGTACCCCGGGCCCGCTGCGCCACGACGAACTGCCGCTCCACCCGCACCCGTTCCCCTAGCCCGTCAGCCCTCCAGCCGTCCGGGAAGGACACGATGACCATGCAGGACGTGACGACCGCCCACCGGCCGCCTACCGGCCACGCCGCACCCCCGACCGGCTGGCACAGCCTGCACCTCGCGCTGCCCCTGCCCGCCCACGAGGCGGACGCCTTCGTCACCGCCGACCTCGCCCCGCTGATGGACGGGCTCGCCGACACCGACTGGTTCTTCATCCGCTACGGCGAGGGCGGCCCCCACCTGCGGATCCGCCTCCGCGGCCGCGGAGCGCCGCCCGCGTCCCTCGCCGCCGAGCTCTCCCGGCTCGCCACCCGCCGCACCCCCCTGGACGAGCCCTGGGCGGCGCGGCACGGCGAGGTCACCGAGGTGCCGTACGTGCCCGAGACCGAGCGCTACGGCGGCCCGGCCCTGCTGCCGATCGCCGAGGAGCTGTTCACCCGCTCCACCCGCACCGCCGTGCACGCCCTGCGCGCGCTGGACGCGGCCCCCGGCTCCCGCCTGCCGATCGCCCTCGACCTCGCCCACACCACCGCGCACGCGCTCGGCCTCGACGAGCTCGCCGCCTCGCGCTGGCTGCGCCGCCAGGCCGCCTCCTGGCGCTGGGTCACCGAGTACCGGGCGCTGCCCGGCGCCGCCGTCCACACCCGGGTCAACACGGTGTTCGCCCGGCAGCGCGACGCCCTGGCCGGGCGTGCCCGGGCCCTGCGCGCGGCCCTCGGCTCGGGAACGGCCGCGCCGTGGCTGGGCGACTGGGCCGCCGAGGTCGCCGACGCCGCCGCCCGGATGCGGGCCGCCGGGGCCCCGGAACCGGCCGAACGCCTCGCCTGGGTCTGGGCCTCGCAGCTGCACATGCTGTTCAACCGGCTCGGCGTCGGCCCGGACGAGGAGCGCGCGGTCTGCCGCCTCGCCGCCCGGACGCTGCTGGAGACCGAGCAGCCGTTCACCTTCTTCCCCGCCGACCACCACGCGCCGGACCACCAGTACCTGGAACGCAGCAAGTTCCAGATCGGCCGCACCGAGGACACCACCCTGCGGGACCTGCCGCCCGTCCCGGCCCAGCGGCCCCGGCCCGGCGACGTCCCGCTGCCCGCCGACCCGCTGCCGCCGGTCACCCTCGCCGACGCGCTGCTCACCCGCCGCTCCAGCCGCGGCCCGCTGACCGGCCCGCTCACCGCCGCCACCCTCGGCGGCCTGCTGTGGCCGGCCTTCGCCGAGGGCGAGGGCGAGGGCGAGGGCACCGGCCACCGCCCGTACCCGAGCGCGGGCGCCCTGCACACCGTGCGCCTGCGGCTGGTCGCCCTCGCCGTCGACGGCCTGCCCCCCGGCACCTACGAGTGCCTGCCGGAGCACCGCAGCCTGCGCCCGATCGGCCCGCCGCCCGAGCTCGACGACCTCAAGGCGCTCTCCTCCTATCTCTCCCGTCCGGCCGGCGACCCGGCGGCGATCGACATCGGGAGCGCCCCCGCCGTCCTCGTCGTCTACCTCGACCTCGCCCTCCTGCGCCGCCGCTACGGGCTGCGGGCGCTGCGCCTCGGCCTCCTCGAAGCCGGCCACCTCACCCAGAACCTGCTGCTCACCTCGGCCGCCCACGGCCTGGGCACCACCCCCCTCGGCGGCCTCCAGGACGACCTCGCCCACGAACTCCTCGGCCTGGACGACATCGAGGAGCCCGTCCAGTACCTGCTCCCGCTGGGGCGGCCGGTGCCGGCGGAGCGTCCCGGCGGCCCGCTGCTGCCCGGGTGATCACGACGTGAGGGGGCCGGACCGGGGCCGTTGTTCCCGGGGCCGTTGTTCTTGAACAGGTATTCAGATATGGTTCCCCCATGCCCAGGCCCCGTGAGTTCGACCCCGAGACCGTCCTCGACCAGGCGATGCTGCGGTTCTGGGAGCGCGGGTACCGGGCGACGTCCATCGAGGACCTGGTGAAGGCCACGGGCGTGAAGCCCGGCAGCATCTACGGCGCGTTCCCCGGCGGCAAGCGTGCGCTCTTCGTCCAGTCGCTGGAGCGCTACTCGAAGCTGGTCGTGCCCCGCAAGCTCGGCGAGCTGGAGGCGGCGGGTGCGTCGGTGGCGGAGGTCCGCGGCTACTTCGACGGGCTGGTGTGCGACCTGCTCAGCCCCGAGGGGCGCCAGGGCTGCCTGCTGGTGAACACGGCGATCGAGAACGCCGCCGAGGACGACGCGGCGGCGGCCGTCGTGCGCGGCCACCTGGCGCGTCTGGAGCGGTGCATGACCCACGCCCTGGAGAACGCCGTGCGCCGGGGCGAGGTGCGGGCCTCGCTCGATCCGGGCGGCAGTGCCAAGCTGCTGGTCGCGACCTGCCAGGGGCTCATGGTCGTCGGCAAGGCCAATCCCGACGAGGCGGTGCTGCGGGCGATCGTCGACAACGCCTTCGCCGTGCTCGCCTGACGCCATGGCACCTCGGGCCACCGTACGCGGTGGCCCTTTCGTCGGCCCTATAGATGAATGACTATTCAAGAATGAGGTTTGGGACATGAAGGCCATTGTCATATCCGCCCACGGCGGCCCCGAGGTCCTCACCGCCACGGAACTGCCCGACCCGGTGCCCGCCGCCGGCGAGGTCCTCGTCCGGGTGAAGGCGTTCGGCCTCAACCACGCCGAGGCGTACATGCGGAGCGGCGCCTGGGGTCAGGTGGCGGCCGTCCCCGGGATCGAGTGCGCCGGCCTCGTCGAGGCCGACCCCTCGGGTGAACTCCCGGTCGGGACAAGGGTGGTGGCGATCCTCGGCGGCATGGGACGGACCCGCAACGGCAGCTACGCGGAACGCGTCACCGTCCCCGCGACCAACGTGGCGGCCGTGGACTCGACCCTGCCCTGGGCCGACCTGGCCGCCGTGCCCGAGGTGTACGCCACGGCGTACAGCGCCCTGCACGGCAACCTCGCCCTCGGGGCCGGGGAGACCCTGCTGGTCCGCGGCGCGACCTCCTCGCTCGGGCAGGCCGCCGTCAGCCTCGCCGTCCACCACGGCGCAACGGTGCTCGCCACCACCCGCAACCCCGCACACGCGCCCCTGCTCAAGGACCTCGGGGCCTCCGAGGTGCTCATCGACGACGGGCGGCTGGCCGCGGAGGCCGAACGCAGGGGCCTCGCCGTCGACGCGCTTCTGGATGTCGTCGGCAACACGGTGCTCCGCGACTCGCTGCGCACCGTCGGGCCGCGCGGCCGGGTCTGCCAGGTCGGCTTCCTCGGCGGATTCGCCCCCGTGGCGGACTTCGACCCGATCGCCGACCTGCCCAGCGGCGTCCGGCTCAGCTTCTTCGGCAGCGCCTTCGTCCTGGGGACCCCGGCCTTCCCGCTCTCGGACGTTCCACTGGACGAGATCTACGCCCGGGTCGAGTCCGGCGCACTCCGCGCCCGCCCCACCCGGACCTTCCGCTTCGACGAGATCGTCGAGGCCCACCGGGTGATGGAGGCCGGCCAGGCCCTGGGCAAGATGGTCGTCGTCCTCGACTGACCCGACGCGGCCGGGGGGGCCCCCCCCCCCCCGGGCCCCCCCCCCCCCCCCCCCCCCGCCCCCCCCCCCCCCCCCCCCGGGGGGCCGCCACCCGCGGACAGG